>NZ_JBQZXE010000004.1:0-86268 GCF_053555855.1 Shigella sp. SIG3 | reverse complement strand
TGCAAATCTTCACGCTGTAATTTAAGGCTATCAATAGTGTCAGTATTTTCAGTTTCAAAACGGTCGCATAATGCGAGCATGTAAAGGATAGTTGCATCCGTTTGCTTACGACTGATAGCCTTTGCACTACACCTGTTAGCTGAACGATTAGGGCATCTGTACATTCCAAAACGTTTTAAGGCATATCCACCAAGAACAATAGTAGCCCCACACTCAGAACATTTGATGATACCCCTGAACAAGTTGACTGATAGCGGATTACTTGATACAGAAGCCCTACCATATTGCCCTGTGTTCAGTTGCTGTACTCGATAGAATAGTGACTCACTGATTATTGCGGGGTAGTAACCCTGAACTTCTTCACGTCCAGCAGGTGTGAAACATCCAATCACAGCACGATTTCTGAGTAGTTTCTTTACAGCAGTATCAGACCACCCCTTTTGTTTGGGTGTGTATTGATTCAATGACAAGTGACCTTCATCGTTTAAAGTTCTGGTGATAGCCCAAAAGCTTAAACCCTGTAATCTCAGGTCAAATGCTCGTTTAACAACTTCCACTTTATCAGGAATGATTGTGAATGTTCGACGGTCATCATTCAGCCTTAACCATGCAGGACAACGCCTAGATACCTTGATACCTTCGGAGATGAGTTCTTTTTTACGGTTCCATGCAGCTTGGACACGCTCAGACTTCCTCAAACTTTCCTCATGCGCCCGCTGCATTATCAGAATGCTTTTAATCAGGGCTAACGGGTCTTTTAAACTTTCTCGTGTGTAATGTTCTCCATCGCTCAGTGTGACTACATCTACACCAGCCCTTAAGATACGGCGTAATAGCTCAGAAGCAATATCAATATCCTGACGTGACAGACGGTCTAAACTCTCGATTAGTAGCGTATCACCAGCTTTAACAAGCCCTTTCTCGATAGCGGTTAAAAAGTCACCTAGACCACCTTTCAGGTGCTTACCACTAAAAGCACTTTTCCCCAAATCTTTAAAGCTCAAGGATGAATCCAAGTAAAACTCAGGGTTCTTATCAAGCCAGTCAGTAACCAGCTTAGATTGTCGGCGTACAGAGTCCCCTTTCAGTTGTCGTTCACTTGAAAATCTGATGTAGCTGATTGCCCGTCTCATATTCAATATCTAAAATGATGTGTTTAGGAACCCATTATACTGAAGACAATACCGGACCACATATTCAGGGCGGAGTGGCCGGTAACACCAAGCTGCTCAACGTAGAGGGGTAAGAAGGGCATTACCAGACTGAAGGCGGCCCCGGTAAGAAAACAGCCTAGCCAGGCGACGATCAGGTTTCGTTTCCAGTTTATAGGGGTGTCATTTTCACAGGGTGACATAGCAATCCGCTGTTGGTGCGCCAGGCGCGGTGAACATAAGAAGAAAAGATAAACACACTAATTATGCGCCCGACTTCCAGGGGGCGCAATCCAGAGAGCTTTTATCGCTAAATCAGGGGGATTTGCTGTGGTAATGCCGGATGCCATTCTGAAGCATCCGGCATGGGAGATTTAATAGCGTGAAGGAACGCCTTCCGGGCGTGTTTTAAAGCGACGGTGTAACCACATATACTGCTCTGGTGCCATCATGATGCATTTTTCGACCACTTTGTTCATCCACGCGGCGGTAGTTTCGGCATCATCCAGTGGCGGAGAACACTCTGGCGGCAGCATAATCAATTGATACCCTTTGCCATCTGGCTTACGGCGTGGAACGAAGGGCACCAGACATGCGCCGGACATCCGTGCCAGCATCCAGGTTCCGGTCGTGGTCGCAGCCTGCTCAACGGCAAATAACGGGACGAAAACGCTTGAGCGCGGGCCGTAATCATGATCTGGTGCGTACCAGACCACTTCGCCTTTTTTCAGGGCTTTAATCATGCCTTTTAAATCTTTGCGGTCGAGCATCGATTTATTTGAGCGCAAACGGCCCCAGGTTTGTAGCCAGTCAATCAGTGGATTATCGTTCGGGCGGTAAACGCCAATCCCCGGTTCCTGCATACCAAACTGCCGCGCGCCCAGCTCCAGTGTCAGAAAATGGATGCCAACTAACAGGATGCCGCGTTTTTGCGCCTGCACGTCACGAATGTGTTCCATGCCGATCACTTCCGTCCAGCGGGCGATTCGGCGGTCCGGCCAGAACCACGCCATACCGGTTTCCATCAGGCCCATGCCAACGGATTCGAAATTCTTCACCACCATTTTACGGCGTTCTTGTTCGCTCATTTCCGGGAAGCACAGTTCCAGGTTGCGATGCACAATTTTTGCGCGTCGTTTCATAAAACGTAACGCCAGTTTTCCTAATCCACAACCGAGGCGGTAGATAATCGGGTAGGGCAATTGCACGACCAACCAAAGTACGCCAATACCCAACCAGGTTAACCAATAACGCGGATGAAGCAGTGCGGTGGAGAACTTGGGTAGATTCGTCATATCAATCCTGTTTTTCAACCTATACGGGCAATTGTATGTATTGTCGCATTTTTTCGCCCGCAACCAAAATTTGTGGCTGAAGACTGGGCGAAATTGCCGCGCTTGTAAATAACAAATAATTTTTAATGCGCAAATGTAGCGTAAAATGTGTGGATGTTAATTATCGATAATTGCTATATCATGCCGCGGATTTTTACTTTCCCATCTCGCAGGAACCGTACACCATGCCAGTGTTACACAACCGCATTTCCAACGACGCGTTAAAAGCCAAAATGTTGGCTGAGAGCGAACCGCGAACCACCATTTCGTTTTACAAGTATTTCCACATCGCCGATCCTAAGGCGACCCGTGACGCTTTATATCAGCTGTTTACCGCGCTGAATGTTTTTGGGCGAGTGTATCTGGCGCATGAGGGCATTAACGCGCAAATCAGCGTACCTGCGAGCAATGTTGAAACATTTCGCGCGCAGCTCTATGCCTTCGACCCGGCTTTAGAGGGTTTACGCCTGAATATCGCGTTGGATGATGACGGGAAATCCTTCTGGGTACTGCGCATGAAGGTACGCGATCGCATTGTTGCCGACGGTATTGACGATCCTCACTTTGATGCCAGCAATGTTGGTGAGTATCTGCAAGCGGCGGAAGTGAACGCCATGCTTGACGATCCCGATGCACTATTTATCGACATGCGTAACCACTATGAGTATGAAGTGGGGCACTTTGAAAACGCGCTCGAAATTCCGGCAGATACCTTCCGTGAGCAGCTGCCAAAAGCAGTCGAGATGATGCAGGCACATAAAGATAAAAAAATCGTCATGTACTGCACCGGCGGCATTCGTTGTGAAAAGGCCAGTGCCTGGATGAAACATAACGGATTCAACAAAGTCTGGCATATCGAGGGCGGAATTATTGAATACGCCCGTAAGGCGCGCGAGCAGGGCTTGCCGGTGCGTTTTATTGGCAAAAATTTTGTTTTTGACGAGCGGATGGGCGAACGTATATCGGATGAGATTATCGCGCATTGCCACCAGTGCGGCGCGCCGTGCGACAGCCATACCAACTGTAAAAATGATGGCTGCCACCTGCTGTTTATTCAGTGTCCAGTATGCGCGGAAAAATACAAAGGTTGTTGTAGTGAGATTTGCTGCGAAGAAAGCGCGTTACCGCCAGAAGAACAGCGACGCCGTCGGGCAGGACGTGAAAATGGCAATAAGATCTTTAATAAGTCTCGTGGACGTCTGAATACAACACTGGGTATTCCTGATCCAACAGAATAAATATCATTGCCGGATGCGTGCCATCCGGCAACATTTCACTCTTACTTCTGCTGTACGCCTTCCACTGAAATAATCAGATCCACTTCCTGAGAAGCTGGACCTAAATCTGTCTTGATATTGAAGTCTTTGAGCTTAATTTTGCCTTCGGCCTCAAAGCCTGCACGTTTACCGCCCCATGGGTCGTCGCCCTGACCAATTAATTTCGCTTCCAGCGTGACGGGTTTGGTTACGCCATTCAGCGTCAGATCGCCGGTAATATCCAGTTCGTCACCGTCTTTCTTCACGCTGGTGGAGGTGAATGTTGCCTGTGGATATTTTGTGGTATTGAGAAAATCCGCACTGCGAAGATGTTTATCGCGTTCGGCGTGGTTAGTATCGACGCTGGTGGTGTTAATTGTCACATTCACTTTATCGGCAGCCGGATTTTTTTCATCAAAGGTAAAAGTACCGTCGAAATCTTTAAAGGTGCCATATAACCAGCTATAGCCAAGATGCTGTATGCGGAAGTTAACAAAGGCGTGCTGACCTTCTTTGTCAATTTTGTAATCGGCGGCAACCGCTGAACCGGCAGAGAACATCAGGGACGCGAAGGTTAAACCAAGCAGGCTTTTTTTCATTTTTTATACTCCATAGTCAGATGACGACTTTCCCAGCATGCGCTTCAGAGTGTCGTCTTTATCGATGAAATGATGCTTCAGGGCCATAAATCCGTGCATAACAGACAGTACTACGACGCTCCACGCGAGCCAAAAATGCAGGGCACCGGCAAAGTCTGCCTGTGCGCCAGCGTCGGCAAGGGTCGCGGGGACGTCAAACCAGCCAAAAACGCTGATCGGTTTACCATCGGCAGTTGAGATCAGATAGCCGCTGATGCCGATGGCGAACAGCAATAGGTACAATGCGAGATGTCCAGCTTTTGCGGCAAGACGAGTCATGGGCGAATAACTCGGCAGCGGACCCGGCGGTGGAGATATGACACGCCACAGAACGCGAATAACCAGCCCCATCATTAACAAAATACCGATGCTTTTATGCAGTTCGGGTGCTTTGTGATACCAGCCATCGTAATAACTGAGCGTGACCATCCACAGACCTAAAGCAAACATGCCGTAGACAATAATTGCGCTTAGCCAATGGAAGGCCGCAGATATAACACCATAGCGTTCAGGGGTATTTGTGAATGACATAAGTGCATCCAATACGAATTTGCGAGAGAAAGAAAATGGCGTGTCGGAGAATGAATTGCAACACAAAAATAACAAATTGAATGATATTTATTTTTATTTCAATAATTTTGAATTAATAATGAAAGAATCTTCATAAGTTTAGTGGGTTCAGCATCAGAGATGTCTGGTGAGTGCTGTAGAAGCAGGAATAATCTCATTCAATTTTTCACGCTAAATGAAAGGGAGATTAAATATTTGTCAGTTTATGTCAGTGCGGAAAACTAAAAATAAAACACATAGATCAGATCCATAATTGCCAACAATCCCCAGAGAAAAAGATAAAGCATCAGATGCTCGCGAATATTATTGATGAGATAGTGCAACAGCCGACGCATTAAATACTCCTGTAAAAACGGCCTCATTCTGGAGGCCGTAATGATGATTATTGGAAGCGGGAAAGCCTGAATGGCGTCAAATCAAAATCGCTTTTTTGGTCTTGCGCAAAATCGGCAGCTATTTCCCCTAAAACTGACGCAAATTTAAAACCGTGCCCACTCAGGCCGGTAATGAGCAGTGTATTATCGTGGCCGGGTAGGGTATCGATAATAAAATCTTCGTCAGGCGAATTATCATAGGTGCAGGCAGCGCCGTACAGGCAGCAACCGATACCCGGCAATACATTGCGCAAGAACGGGAAGGCTTCTGACCCATCACTGGCCACTTCCGCAAACGGAACACGTTCATCCGCTGAATGGATAACCTGGCCTCCGTTATGTTTGCCAATCTTCAACGCGTCGTTTTCTGCCGGAAAACCATAATATTGATCGCCATTGGGCAGTTCACCGGTAAACGCCGGGAATTTATTCTTCACGCTATAGCGGCCATCGGCCTGATACCAGGCAAATACTTTACGTACGGGCTGGACAGGCAGCTCCGGGAGCAGGTCTTTTACCCATGTTCCCGCGCAGACAATCGCTTTTTTCGCCTGATACTCACCGTCAACCGTTTCAATAGTTACGCCATCATCGTCATGACGAATTGCGGTGACCGGGCAGTTGAACAGTTGCGCACAGCCCGCTTCCTTCGCCAGTTGGATCCAGGTTTTAATCGCCAGTTCGCTGCGCAAAAAACCGGAATCAGTCTCAAATAAGCCGATGTAGTTGTCCGGGACGCGTATTTCTGGCCAGCGGGCCATAATCCCTTGCGCATCGAGCTTTTCAACGTTGAGTTGCCACTGTTCGGCGCTGTGGGCGACGTTGGCGAGAAATGCGGAGTCAGCCGGGCCGAGGTTAATGACACCAGAGCGTACAAAAATGGGATCATCTTCGTTGTGGCGGGAAAGTTCATCCCACAGCGTTTGCGCGCGGAGGACTAACGGGACATACTTTTCGCCTTCACCATAAGCATGGCGAATTAATCGCGTATCGCCGTGGTGGCTGCCGTGTTGATGCGGTGGCATATGGGCGTCGGTCATTAGCACGTTTAAACCGGCGCGGGTTGCATAATACCCGGCGGCAGCGCCTACGGAACCGCTGCCAATAATGATGAGATCGTATTTCATTTTTTTCTCTCTGCTCTCATGGTTTAAGCAGAGTAATTAACTGAATGCAGATATACAACCCAGAAATGGTAAAGGCACCGGTGAGGTGCCTTTTGGGTGGATGGTCATGTCATGTTAATGACGCCGATACTCGTTTACCGGGAAATCACCGGATTCAATTTTGGCGATTCCTGCTTCTAATATCGAAATAAATTGTCTGGCAACATCAGTGGTTAACCAGAGCGTCTGACCAACTTCAGTCCCTTCCTGCTCGGACTTATTTGGGGTCTGGTAGTGCAAACGCAACATCAGCGCATCATAGCTATCAACGGTGCTGATGTCCCACCCTACGAGCGGATGAGTCTGAATGACTTCATTATTTTTTTCCATCATGGCCCCCTAATTCGTGTTACTAGACAACGTTATTCGAGGTTCAATGCGTTTTTATCTGAAGCAACTTCAGTATACCAATAAGTAAGGGTATTCACCGAATTTTTAAAGGGGGGAACAGATAAATTTCTGCTTTTAAGATTTATATGAACAATAAAACAGCATGTCATTCATATTTTTTTAGCATATTGTGCAATTATTTTGAGGAAGTGTAGAAATTTTGTACTCAAAATTCGTAAGTAAAATAAAAAAGCCGGGGCGACCCGGCAAAAACAAAAATCACTGCATATTATTCGCTGACAAACCAGTCATCGGCGCTTTCCCACGTTTCCTGGAGAATTTCGCTAATGCGCTGTTTATCTTCTTTTGTTGCGCCAATAACCGATAAATTATTCGCTGCGGCATAACGTACCGATACGTGGCCTTCATTATCAGGAAACGCATACTGAATACGGCGGGAAAGTTCGCCAGCCAGGGCGTCAATAGCCCCAGCTGGCAATGGAGAAGTTTTCGCTATGGTGACTTCAATTCGCATAATAGCCCCCTGTTGAATATACTGGTTATTTATACAGGTAAAATAACCTAATGACAACAGGAAGCTACGATTTTTATTGTTTAACGGACCAGCGTACCGTTTCCCCGGCGAGGAATGGCACCAGGGTGTCATCAGTCAGTGCGATGCTTTCAGCAACCTGTTGCTCTTCACGTACCAGTTCGATGAATGTGTCGTTGACCGGCAAGCCATAGAACTGCGGGCCGTTTACAGAACAGAATGCTTCAAAGTGCTGCAGAGCATTCATCTCTTCAAAGACGGTAGCGTAACTGCCCAGCGCGGTTGGGGCGTTGAAGCAGCCCGCGCAGCCGCAACTGCTCTCTTTGCGATGACGTGCATGTGGCGCAGAATCCGTACCGAGGAATACTCGATTAAAACCGCTGGCGACCAGTTCACGCAATGCCTGTTGGTGAATATTGCGTTTGAGGATGGGTAAACAATACAGGTGCGGACGCACGCCACCAACCAGCATATGGTTGCGGTTAAACATCAGATGCTGCGGAGTGATGGTGGCAGCCAGCCGTTCATTTCCGTCACGGACATAGTCGGCAGCATCTTTGGTGGTGATGTGCTCAAAAACGACTTTCAGCGCAGTCAGGCGCTGGCGCAGAGGTTCCATCACGCTTTCTATAAAGCGCGCTTCACGATCAAAAATGTCGATATCTGCATGTGTCACTTCACCATGCACCAGTAGCGGCATACCGATTTTTTCCATGCGCTCAAGTACCGGCATGATTGCGTCAATTGACGTCACGCCGTGGCTGGAGTTAGTGGTTGCGTTTGCCGGGTAAAGTTTTGCAGCGGTGAACACGCCTTCATTAAATCCGCGCTCCAGCTCATTAGGATCCAGCGAATCTGTTAAATAACAGGTCATCAATGGGGTGAAATCGTGCCCGGCAGGTACGGCGTCAAGAATACGTTGGCGATACGCCACGGCAGCCTCAACTGTGGTCACGGGCGGAGCCAGATTGGGCATTACGATAGCCCGTCCATAAATTTCGCTGGTATACGGCACGACAGTTTGTAACATGTCGCCATCGCGGAGGTGAAGGTGCCAGTCGTCTGGACGGCGGATCTTTAATACCTGGGATGGTGCAGTCATTAATCTCTATGCTCCGGCTGAAGGGATGTTTTTGCCGGACACAAAGGATAAGCGGAAATGTTTTCCTTTGCACGAAAAATAAAGGGCGCGAATGCGCCCTCGTCATTAATCCGTAAACGGAATGACAATTTCACCTGGCTTCACTTCAATGCCTTTCGCCAGTTTTTTCGCCATTGCTTCGCCCTGACTGCCATCTTCGCGCAGGACGTAAGCAGGTTGCTGGTTAAAGTAATTGCGTAATGCCTGGTTCAAATAGGGAAGCAACGTTTGCATCACCGTTTGCATTTTTTCCGGTTGTACCGTCGCATCGACCACTTCCATCTCTTTCAGGAAGATCGCACCTTTTTCTTTATCAAACACGGGCAGCGCTTTCAGCTTCAGTTTCATGGTCGCTTTCTGACTACCGAACAGGGAGTTCATGTCCAGATTGGCGTCTCCGGTTAGGGTAACCTTATTCGGCTCTTCGCGACCAATTTGGCTGGTCAAGTTTGTCAGAACAATATGGGCGTCAGCCACGCCGGGTAAACCGATATCTTTTGAGAAATTATTATGTTTCGCAAGCGACTGGTTAATTTCTTGTTCGGTGATGGTGTATTGGGTGAGTTGATTACAGCCAACGAGCAGGCCACTGACGATCAATGCAGCGGCAAATAAAAACTTGTTCATGGTAGTCCTCGACATGAAATCTGCGTCAATATCCTGACACAACGCAGCATGTGTCACCAGCGATAAACTCGCCAGCAGAAAAAACTGAAAACGGCGGCAACCCGCGAATACAGGCTGCCGCGGCGGGTCAGGATTAAATCGCCATTGATGATAACAAATTGATTTGTGTCTGTTTCGCCATATTATCGTGGTAATCAGCAACGCGGCTTGGCCAGTTGATTCCGGCTACCAGCGTCAGATTACGCAGTAGCGGAAATAGCTGAATATCATCTTCCGAAAGTTCGCCATTCACGGCGTTCGGTTTGACGATCAGTTTGTCCAGCGCACGCAAATCATCGCTGATATTCTTAATCAGACCGTCAGAGTGGGCCAGCAGGTCGGCAAAATTACCCGCGCTGGCCTCTTTCTTGTCGACGAAATATTTGCGCGCGGCGGGAGTAGAAAACTCATCAAATGCCGATTTGGCAAAACGCGGCAACAGCAGTTTGTTGGCGTAGCCATTGACCTTGCGCAGCCACTCTTCAATGGCAGGGGAACGTTTGCCGGTCAGTAACGGTTTGCCGTCGAGTTTATCGACATAGTGAACGATATCCATGCTTTCTGGCATATAGCGGCTGTCATCTTTTTGCAGAATGGGAACCTGTTTTTGACCGACCATCCGGGTGGGTGTTTCTGCGTCGTCGTTGAGCAGAACATGTAATTCGACGGGGATATTTTTCAGGCCGAAAATCATGCGGGCTTTGAGGCAGTAAGGGCAGTGATCGTAAATGTATAGCTTCACGTGACTCCTCCATTTGGCTGTCAGTTCACTTTCAGTATGGAGGAGTCAGGGGGGTGTATCAAATCAGGCGTCGCGTTCCAGCAAACGACGCGCGGCGCGTTTCTGACTAAACTGCCAACCCAGCGCAAGGAAAGTGAAGATGCCAATAATTCCCAGCATCATCCACGGAAGCTCTGGCTGGTGCGTCGATTTGCCCAGGTCAAACAGCCAGCCACCACCGATATAACCAATAGCGCCGCCAATCGCCAGACCCAGACGGCTAAACCCCATATAGCTGCCGCGAGCTCTTGCGTCCGCCAGCGAAGCACTTAAGGTTTCACGCGCAGGCTCGGCAATGATCGACCCGATATAAAACAGACAAATCAGGGTGAAAAGTTGTTGTAGGCCGCTGACCATGCCCACCGGCATCATGCTTAATGACATTATCAACAGCCCAGCCATCAACCGGTATTCCAGACGAAAATGCTTTTCACTCCAGCGGGCGATAGGGTAGAGCAACGTTAACGACAGACACGCTTCAATGGCATACATCCATTTAACGGCAGAGGGCGCGCCAGCCACGTCGTTGACCATAATTGGCAGCATCAGCATCACTTGTACAGCCAGCATGTAGTAACCCGCCAGCGTCAGGACATAGGTGACAAAACGCTTGTCACGCATCACGCGGGTCATGCCTTCGCGAACGGGCGTGCGTACGGTGGAGAGTTTCCATGCCGGTAACAACCACGCATTGAACGCCGCACATAGCACAAACAAAACGGCCCCTGTGGCGCAGACCAGGCGAAAGTCGTATTGCAACAGCCAGCTCCCCAACAATGCGCCAATGACCGCACTGGCACTGTCCTGCATCATCAACAGCGAGAAAAAACGACCACGTTGTTGTGGACGGATTAGTTTCACCACCAACGCCGAACGCGGCGGATCAAACAACGTGCCGCCGAGTCCCGAGAGCAGGCATGAAAACCACAATAGCCACGGTTCGTGGGCGATACCCATTGTGGCGAATCCGGCGGCGCGCATCAGCATACCGGTAACAATCATCGGTTTGGCACCAAAGCGGTCGGCAATTGCGCCGCCGAAAATACCCAGACCTTGCTGAATAAACTGGCGTAGACCGAGAGCAATACCGACCATGACGGCGGCCCAGCCCATTTGATCAACGAAGCGGATAGAGATCAGCGGGAAGACAACAAAGAACCCCAGCACGACCAGCATATTATCGATGAGCAGGAAATATTTACCCAGGTTCCTCGCCTGCGATACGCGGGACATTTCCCCTCCCGGGAAATAAAAGATGAGCACTTTCTATTCTGCATTGCCGCTAAGACTTTTCCCATCACTTCGGGGACAATATTTTTTTATCAAAACGTCGCTTTGATAGAGAGTTTTTATCAAATATGTGAATAATGCAGAAAATGGCATTTTGGACTTTTCACAGGGTCTGGTTGCGCAGGTATAGTAATACTTACAGCGTATTAAAGACGTTACGGGAAGGAGTAGGTATAGAATGTTTGGCTATCGCAGTAACGTGCCAAAAGTGCGCTTAACCACAGACCGACTGGTCGTGCGTCTGGTGCATGATCGTGATGCCTGGCGTCTGGCGGATTATTACGCAGAGAATCGCCATTTCCTCAAGCCCTGGGAGCCAGTGCGCGACGAAAGCCACTGTTATCCATCAGGCTGGCAGGCCAGGCTAGGGATGATTAACGAATTTCATAAACAAGGTTCAGCTTTCTACTTTGGCTTATTCGACCCGGACGAAAAAGAGATTATTGGCGTTGCCAATTTTTCCAATGTTGTTCGCGGCTCTTTTCATGCCTGCTATCTCGGTTATTCGATTGGGCAAAAATGGCAGGGCAAAGGACTCATGTTTGAAGCCCTGACCGCAGCCATTCGTTATATGCAGCGCACCCAACATATTCATCGCATTATGGCTAATTATATGCCGCACAATAAACGCAGCGGTGATTTACTGGCGCGACTGGGTTTTGAAAAAGAAGGCTATGCGAAAGACTATCTGTTGATTGATGGACAATGGCGCGATCACGTACTGACGGCATTAACTACCCCAGACTGGACGCCCGGCCGCTAAGGAGAATCTCATGAAATATCAACTTACTGCCCTGGAAGCTCGCGTAATTGGTTGCTTGCTGGAAAAGCAGGTGACCACGCCGGAGCAATACCCGCTCTCAGTCAATGGTGTAGTCACGGCCTGTAATCAGAAAACGAACCGTGAACCGGTCATGAATCTGAGTGAATCCGAAGTGCAGGAACAGCTGGATAATCTGGTCAAACGTCATTATCTACGCACAGTGAGCGGTTTTGGTAATCGGGTCACCAAATATGAGCAACGTTTTTGTAATTCAGAATTTGGCGATCTGAAACTGAGCGCCGCAGAAGTGGCGTTAATCACCACGTTGTTATTGCGTGGTGCCCAGACGCTGGGTGAACTGCGCAGCCGCGCCGCGCGAATGTATGAATTCAGCGATATGGCGGAAGTGGAGTCGACGCTGGAACAACTGGCGAATCGCGAAGATGGTCCTTTTGTGGTGCGTCTGGCCCGCGAACCGGGTAAACGCGAAAGCCGCTACATGCATCTTTTCAGTGGTGAGGTTGAAGATCAGCCGGCGGTAACGGCTATGTCGAACATGGTTGACGGTGATTTACAGACCCGCGTCGAAGCCCTGGAAATCGAAGTGGCAGAACTGAAACAACGTCTTGATTCGTTGCTGGCCCATCTGGGAGATTAAAGTGAAAAAATTACGTATCGGCGTAGTGGGATTAGGCGGCATTGCGCAAAAAGCGTGGTTACCGGTGCTGGCGGCAGCGTCTGACTGGACGTTACAAGGAGCCTGGTCGCCTACGCGCGCCAAAGCCCTGCCAATTTGTGACAGCTGGCGCATTCCTTATGCCGATTCGTTATCCAGCCTTGCCGCCAGTTGTGATGCGGTTTTTGTGCACTCCAGCACCGCCAGCCACTTTGACGTGGTCAGTACGTTACTCAATGCGGGGGTACATGTCTGTGTCGATAAACCGCTGGCAGAAAATCTGCGCGATGCTGAAAGGCTGGTGGAACTGGCGGCGCGGAAAAAACTGACGTTGATGGTCGGTTTTAACCGTCGTTTCGCACCACTCTACGGTGAGTTAAAAACGCAACTCGCCACCGCAGCCTCGCTAAGAATGGATAAACATCGTAGCAATAGCGTCGGGCCACACGATCTTTATTTCACGTTGCTGGATGATTATCTGCATGTGGTGGATACCGCGCTGTGGTTGTCGGGCGGCAAAGCCTCTCTGGATGGCGGTACGCTACTGACTAACGACGCTGGCGAAATGCTGTTTGCCGAGCACCATTTTTCGGCCGGTCCTTTGCAGATCACCACTTGTATGCATCGCCGTGCCGGAAGTCAGCGTGAAACCGTGCAGGCCGTGACTGACGGTGCGCTCATCGACATTACGGATATGCGCGAATGGCGTGAGGAGCGCGGGCAGGGTGTAGTGAATAAACCGATTCCTGGTTGGCAGAGCACTCTTGAGCAACGTGGATTTGTCGGCTGTGCGCGGCACTTCATTGAATGCGTGCAAAATCAGACAGTTCCGCAAACCGCCGGCGAATAGGCAGTGCTGGCGCAACGTATCGTTGACAAGATCTGGCGCGATGCGATGAGTGAATAAACCCTGTAACATCTGGCGGTAGCAATTCACCATAATCTAGGTAGACTATTCGCCTCTTTCAGCGCCTGCCTTGCAGGCGTTTTGCCCGTGGGTCCGGATTAGAACACCGATGAATTTATTAAAATCGCTGGCCGCCGTCAGCTCGATGACCATGTTTTCGCGTGTGCTTGGCTTCGCACGAGACGCAATTGTCGCCAGAATCTTTGGCGCAGGGATGGCAACCGACGCCTTTTTCGTCGCTTTTAAACTTCCTAACTTGTTACGCCGTATCTTTGCCGAAGGGGCATTTTCCCAGGCATTTGTACCGATTCTGGCGGAATATAAAAGTAAGCAGGGTGAAGACGCCACGCGGGTCTTTGTCTCTTATGTTTCTGGCCTGCTGACACTTGCGCTGGCGGTTGTGACGGTCGCTGGCATGCTCGCCGCACCGTGGGTGATCATGGTGACCGCGCCAGGCTTCGCTGACACAGCTGACAAATTTGCCCTGACCAGCCACCTACTAAAGATTACCTTTCCCTATATCTTGCTGATCTCCCTGGCGTCGCTGGTGGGAGCGATTCTGAATACGTGGAACCGCTTCTCGATTCCGGCGTTTGCGCCAACACTGCTTAACATCAGCATGATTGGTTTCGCGCTGTTTGCCGCACCGTACTTTAACCCACCGGTGCTGGCGCTGGCGTGGGCTGTTACGGTCGGCGGCATCCTGCAGCTGGTGTATCAGCTACCGCACCTGAAGAAGATCGGCATGCTGGTCCTGCCGCGCATTAACTTCCACGATGCTGGAGCAATGCGCGTGGTGAAACAGATGGGACCGGCGATCCTTGGCGTCTCTGTGAGCCAGATCTCCTTAATCATCAACACCATTTTTGCCTCGTTTCTTGCTTCCGGTTCGGTGTCTTGGATGTATTACGCCGACCGCTTAATGGAGTTTCCCTCCGGTGTGCTGGGCGTGGCGCTTGGCACCATTTTGCTGCCGTCGCTGTCGAAAAGTTTTGCCAGTGGCAATCATGATGAATACAACCGTTTGATGGACTGGGGGTTGCGTCTTTGTTTCCTGTTGGCACTGCCGAGTGCGGTTGCGTTGGGCATTCTTTCAGGTCCGTTAACCGTTTCGCTGTTCCAGTACGGTAAATTTACCGCGTTTGATGCGCTGATGACCCAGCGGGCGTTAATTGCCTACTCGGTGGGTTTGATTGGCCTGATTGTAGTGAAAGTGTTGGCTCCTGGCTTTTATTCCCGCCAAGACATTAAAACGCCAGTGAAAATTGCCATCGTTACGCTGATTTTAACGCAATTGATGAACCTGGCGTTTATTGGTCCGTTGAAACATGCCGGGCTGTCACTTTCTATTGGTCTGGCGGCGTGTCTGAATGCTTCGCTGCTTTACTGGCAGTTGCGTAAGCAGAAAATCTTTACTCCGCAACCCGGCTGGATGGCGTTTCTGTTGCGTCTGGTGGTGGCGGTACTGGTGATGTCTGGCGTGCTTTTAGGTATGTTACATATCATGCCGGAGTGGTCATTGGGTACCATGCCCTGGCGCTTACTGCGTTTAATGGCGGTCGTGCTGGCGGGGATTGCCGCGTACTTCGCTGCACTGGCGGTACTGGGCTTCAAAGTTAAAGAATTTGCCCGCCGGACGGTGTAACAATGCATTCCGGCCTGCAGTGCAGGCCGGAGATAATATTCAGATCGAAATCTTTTTACTGCCGCGATGGGGTGTTGAGGTCTGACCGTTCGCCCCATATAGCGTCGGTTCCTGATGCGGTTTCAACATTTCCAGCGCCTGTTGATTGCGCTCAATCTGTCCTTCCAGTAACCAGCCGTTATGTTGATTCATTTGGCGTAGTTGCTGCGTTTTCACAGTAATTTCCTGCCAGCGTTGACTAATATCAACGCTATTTGCTGTATTGGGTTCTTTCTTGCGTAACTGTTCGAGGTAATCCAGCGTCGCCAGCAGTGAGCTTTTTTGTTCTGTAATCCATTGCAACTGGCTGCCGTTGATCTGCCCCATAGAGAGATGTTGCTGCTCATGATCCATTACCGTTTTGAGATCGTTAAGCACAGCGGACATCTGGTCGAGGATCTCTGCAAGACGTGTCATACGATCAGTTACTCTGCAAGTCTTGCTGCGCTTCGTTGATCAGCGCATCGGCAATTTTGCCGGTGTCCATTTTTAGTTCACCGTTACGAATCGCCAGTTTTAACGCTTCGACACGTTCAAGATTGATATCACTGCTGCCGGGTTGCATCAGTTTTGCTTGCGCGTCGCTTAACGTCACACTGGTGCTGGTGGAGGCGGCTGTTCGTTACCGGCGCGTCAGTGGTTTCGCGCGGTTGAACGGTGCTTACAGGCTTCAGAGGCGAAGTGCGATCAATACTCATGGTTTATTCCTCATTGAGGGCGCTTTTATCATGTGTTGCTTATTTATCGGCAAGGGACGGGTAATCTTTAACAGCTTACAGGTTTATAAGAATATTCCCATCTGCATCAACAACGCCGCTGACTACCTGTCCCGATACCATGCGCACCCGCGCATTCTGTGCGACGGCTGCATTGTTCAGCGCCTGACCTTCTGCGTTGGCGCTAAACCCATCACCGCTGGCGATCACATTGACGCGTTGTCCCGCTTTTACCCGCCATGCCTGGCGAAACTGGGTTAACTGGATAGGTTGATCGGGTGATAGATCGCGCAGGCTAACGGCATCAACAAGTTGATTGATATCCAGCACCGTACGCGGTGGCAGGGTATCCAGGCGTCCACGTTTCAGTTTGACATTGCCAGCTTCCAGCTTTCCTCCCCGCACAATAGGCATCGCGGCAACCACATAATTTCCTGTGGCCTGCACATTAACCTGTAAATATCGTTTGTCGTTACCGCAGCGTGCCAACACATTCACATTGCCCCACAGGCGGGAATTATTGCTCATCGAAAGCAATGGCTGCTCGCATGGCGGTAGTAGATTGGGCGCTGTACGAATAGAAACACGAACCTCATCACTTACCCCCGCGAGTTGGGCGCTAAAAAAGTTGTGCAATTGCGATGTGAGATTGCTCGCCGTACTTAACGGACTGAACAGTATCGCGATGATCGCCACGCTACGTTTTATTGTCAGCATTTTCGCCCCCAGCCATTTCTACAACGTGAGTTGTACCTGTCCGCAATGACCATCAACGGCATAAATAGCGACCCATTTTGCGTTTATTCCGCCGATAACGCGCGCGTAAAGGCATTTAAGCTGATGGCAGAATTTTGATACCTGCGGAGGAGATATGCTCGATAAGCTCGACGCCGCCTTACGTTTTCAACAAGAGGCGCTCAATCTGCGCGCCCAGCGTCAGGAAGTCACCCAGTTTGCCGATAACAGCCTGCAATACCAGATGAGCCTTAGCGCGTTGAGCGGGCAAATCAAAGGCATGATGAACGTTTTACAGAGCGGAAATTAACGGATGGCACTGCTGAATATTTTTGATATCGCCGGGTCGGCGTTAACTGCCCAGTCCCAGCGCCTGAACGTGGCGGCCAGTAATCTGGCAAATGCTGATAGCGTGACCGGTCCTGATGGACAGCCATATCGGGCAAAACAGGTGGTATTCCAGGTTAACGCTGCACCAGGTGCTGCGACAGGCGGCGTAAAGGTTGCCGATGTTAAGAAAGTCAGGCCCCGGACAAACTGGTTTATGAACCAGGTAATCCGCTGGCAGATGCAAAGGGCTACGTAAAAATGCCGAACGTTGATGTCGTCGGGGAGATGGTTAACACCATGTCGGCGTCACGCAGCTATCAGGCCAATGTTGAAGTGCTCAACACGGTGAAAAGCATGATGCTGAAAACCCTTACGCTCGGTCAATAAAGGAGAAAGCTATGTCCATTGCGGTAACCACCACCGATCCGACAAATACCGGCGTCAGTACCACCAGCAGTAGTTCGCTCACGGGCAGCAACGCCGCAGATTTACAAAGCAGTTTTCTGACTTTGCTGGTGGCGCAGCTGAAAAACTAGGACCCGACCAATCCAATGGAAAACAACGAGCTGACGTCGCAATTGGCACAAATCAGCACGGTCAGCGGGATTGAAAAACTCAATACCACGCTCGGATCTATTTCCGGACAGATTGATAACAGCCAGTCGTTACAGGCCAGTAACCTGATCGGTCACGGCGTGATGATCCCCGGCACAACTGTTCTTGCGGGAACCGGCAGTGAAGAAGGGGCTGTGACCACGACCACGCCGTTTGGTGTTGAGCTGCAACAGGCGGCAGACAAAGTTACGGCCACCATCACCGATAAAAATGGCGCGGTTGTGCGCACCATTGATATTGGTGAACTGACCGCCGGAGTTCACAGTTTCACCTGGGACGGTACGTTGACTGATGGCAGCACTGCGCCGAACGGTTCTTACAATGTAGCGATTAGCGCCAGTAACGGTGGTACACAACTGGTTGCCCAGCCGCTGCAGTTTGCTCTGGTGCAGGGTGTGATCCGCGGCAACAGCGGTAATACGCTGGATCTCGGCACTTACGGCACCACCACCCTCGACGAAGTACGGCAGATAATTTAAGCCTTCACATTTCAGGAGTCAGTCATGGCCTTTTCTCAAGCGGTTAGCGGATTAAACGCTGCCGCCACCAACCTCGATGTTATTGGCAACAATATCGCCAACTCCGCCACCTACGGCTTTAAATCAGGCACGGCCTCTTTTGCCGATATGTTTGCCGGTTCGAAAGTGGGACTGGGGGTAAAAGTTGCCGGTATCACTCAGGACTTTACCGATGGCACGACCACCAACACCGGGCGAGGTCTGGACGTTGCTATCAGCCAGAACGGTTTTTTCCGTCTGGTAGACAGCAACGGTTCGGTGTTCTACAGCCGTAACGGACAATTTAAGCTGGATGAAAACCGTAACCTGTTGAATATGCAAGGTTTACAGCTGACGGGTTACCCGGCAACCGGTACGCCGCCGACTATTCAGCAAGGGGCGAATCCGACCAATATTTCGATCCCGAATACCCTGATGGCAGCGAAAACTACCACCACGGCGTCGATGCAGATCAACCTGAATTCCAGTGATCCGCTTCCTACTGTTACGCCATTCAGCGCCAGCAATGCGGATAGCTATAACAAAAAAGGTTCGGTGACTGTTTTCGACAGTCAGGGTAATGCTCATGACATGAGCGTCTATTTTGTGAAGACCGGGGATAATAACTGGCAGGTCTACACCCAGGATAGCAGTGATCCAAACAGCATTGCGAAGACAGCGACAACACTGGAATTTAATGCTAATGGCACATGTGCGATGGCGAATAATATCGCAACCGGCGCAATTAACGGTGCAGAACCCGCCACGTTTAGTCTGAGCTTCCTCAACTCCATGCAGCAAAATACCGGCGCTAACAACATTGTGGCAACCACCCAGAATGGCTACAAACCGGGCGATCTGGTGAGTTATCAAATCAATGATGACGGTACGGTTGTCGGCAACTATTCCAACGAACAAACCCAACTGCTGGGGCAGATTGTACTGGCGAACTTTGCCAACAACGAAGGTCTGGCATCCGAAGGCGACAACGTCTGGTCTGCGACGCAATCTTCTGGCGTGGCGCTGTTGGGGACAGCCGGGACGGGAAACTTTGGCACCCTGACCAACGGTGCGCTGGAAGCGTCCAACGTCGATCTCAGTAAAGAACTGGTCAATATGATCGTTGCCCAGCGTAACTATCAGTCTAACGCCCAGACCATCAAAACCCAGGACCAGATCCTCAACACGCGGGTTAACTTACGCTAATCGCTGACGGGATAGCTCAATGGATCACGCAATTTATACTGCGATGGGAGCAGCCAGCCAGACGCTGAATCAACAGGCGGTAACCGCCAGTAATCTGGCCAATGCCTCTACGCCCGGTTTTCGCGCGCAGTTAAACGCCTTGCGCGCAGTGCCGGTGGAAGGGCTTTCACTGCCCACGCGCACGCTGGTAACGGCGTCAACACCGGGTGCAGACATGACGCCCGGCAAGATGGATTACACCTCGCGCCCGCTGGACGTTGCGTTGCAGCAGGATGGCTGGCCGTGCAGACCGCTGACGGCAGCGAAGGGTATACGCGTAATGGCAGCATTCAGGTTGATCCCACCGGGCAACTGACAATTCAGGGGCATCCGGTGATAGGCGAGGCGGGGCCAATTGCTGTGCCGGAAGGGGCGGAAATCACGATTGCTGCCGATGGCACAATCTCGGCGCTCAATCCGGGCGATCCGGCAAATACAGTTGCGCCAGTAGGGCGTCTGAAACTGGTGAAAGCCACGGGCAGCGAAGTGCAGCGCGGTGACGACGGCATTTTTCGTTTAAGCGCAGAAACCCAGGCCACGCGAGGGCCGGTACTGCAGGCAGATCCAACCTTGCGTGTGATGTCGGGGGTTCTGGAAGGCAGTAACGTCAATGCCGTTGCGGCAATGAGCGACATGATTGCCAGCGCGCGGCGTTTTGAAATGCAGATGAAGGTGATCAGCAGCGTCGATGATAACGCAGGCCGTGCCAACCAACTGCTGTCGATGAGTTAATTGAACGATTGATGACATTGCAATAAAAGCGCGCGGACTATTCCCTCGCCCCTTTGGGGAGAGGGTTAGGGTGAGGGGAAATTCACACTGTCGCGTGCTTCTGCTCTGCTTGTCAGCAATCCACTACAGGACATTATATGATCAGTTCATTATGGATCGCCAAAACGGGCCTTGACGCCCAGCAAACCAATATGGACGTCATTGCCAACAACCTGGCAAACGTCAGTACTAACGGTTTTAAGCGTCAGCGCGCGGTGTTTGAAGATCTGCTTTATCAAACCATTCGCCAGCCGGGGGCACAGTCTTCCGAACAAACCACCTTACCCTCCGGATTACAAATCGGCACGGGGGTACGCCCGGTCGCCACTGAACGCTTACACAGCCAGGGCAATCTGTCGCAGACCAATAACAGCAAAGATGTCGCGATTAAAGGGCAGGGCTTTTTCCAGGTAATGTTGCCAGATGGCTCATCAGCCTATACCCGTGACGGCTCTTTCCAGGTGGATCAGAACGGGCAGCTGGTGACGGCTGGTGGTTTTCAGGTGCAGCCAGCGATCACCATTCCGGCGAATGCGTTAAGTATCACCATCGGTCGTGATGGCGTGGTCAGCGTAACCCAACAAGGCCAGGCAGCTCCGGTTCAGGTTGGGCAGCTCAATCTCACCACCTTTATGAATGATACCGGACTGGAGAGCATTGGCGAAAACCTCTACACCGAAACGCAATCCTCCGGTGCACCGAACGAAAGCACGCCGGGCCTGAACGGCGCGGGACTGCTGTATCAAGGGTATGTTGAAACGTCTAACGTCAACGTGGCGGAAGAACTGGTCAATATGATTCAGGTGCAACGCGCTTACGAAATCAACAGTAAAGCGGTGTCCACCACCGATCAGATGCTGCAAAAACTGACGCAACTCTAAGGCATAACCGGTGGCAGGTTCACCGGTTTACTGATTTTTGAAGATGATAGCCATGCAAAAAAACGCTGCGCATACTTATGCCATTTCCAGCTTGTTGGTGCTTTCACTAACCGGCTGCGCCTGGATACCCTCCACGCCGCTGGTGCAGGGGGCGACCAGTGCACAACCGGTTCCCGGTCCGACGCCCGTCGCCAA
This sequence comes from Shigella sp. SIG3, assembly GCF_053555855.1. Lineage (NCBI taxonomy): Bacteria > Pseudomonadati > Pseudomonadota > Gammaproteobacteria > Enterobacterales > Enterobacteriaceae > Shigella > Shigella sp. SIG3. The sequence continues at coordinate 65,003 of NZ_JBQZXE010000004.1, read as the reverse complement.
CGGTTCTATTTTCCAGTCTGCTCAGCCGATTAACTATGGCTATCAACCGCTGTTTGAAGATCGTCGACCACGCAATATTGGCGATACGCTGACCATCGTGTTGCAGGAGAACGTCAGCGCCAGCAAAAGCTCCTCTGCGAATGCCAGCCGTGACGGTAAAACTAATTTTGGCTTTGATACTGTGCCGCGCTATTTGCAGGGGCTGTTTGGTAACGCTCGTGCCGATGTCGAAGCCTCCGGTGGTAACACGTTCAACGGAAAGGGCGGGGCCAATGCCAGCAATACCTTTAGCGGCACGTTGACGGTGACGGTTGACCAGGTACTGGTCAACGGCAACCTGCATGTGGTGGGTGAAAAACAGATTGCCATTAATCAGGGTACCGAATTTATTCGCTTCTCGGGCGTGGTTAATCCACGCACTATCAGCGGCAGCAATACCGTACCGTCTACTCAGGTGGCGGATGCGCGTATTGAATACGTAGGCAATGGCTACATTAACGAAGCGCAAAATATGGGCTGGTTGCAGCGTTTCTTCCTTAACCTGTCGCCAATGTAAGTGAGGCTGTGGTGATTAAATTTCTCTCTGCATTAATTCTTCTACTGGTTACGACGGCGGCTCAGGCTGAGCGTATTCGCGATCTCACCAGTGTTCAGGGGGTAAGGCAAAACTCACTGATTGGCTATGGCCTGGTAGTGGGGCTGGATGGCACTGGTGACCAGACAACCCAGACGCCGTTTACCACACAAACGCTTAATAACATGCTCTCACAGCTGGGAATTACCGTTCCGACGGGCACCAATATGCAGCTAAAAAACGTCGCTGTGGTAATGGTGACAGTGTCACTTCCTCCGTTTGGACGTCAGGGGCAAACCATCGATGTGGTGGTTTCTTCCATGGGTAATGCCAAAAGCTTGCGTGGAGGTACGTTGTTGATGACACCGCTTAAGGGCGTTGACAGTCAGGTGTATGCGCTGGCGCAGGGCAATATTCTGGTTGGCGGCGCAGGAGCCTCCGCGGGCGGTAGCAGTGTTCAGGTTAACCAACTGAACGGTGGACGGATCACCAATGGTGCGGTTATTGAACGTGAATTGCCCAGCCAGTTTGGCGTCGGGAATACCCTTAATTTGCAACTTAACGACGAAGATTTCAGCATGGCGCAGCAAATCGCTGACACCATCAACCGCGTGCGTGGATATGGCAGCGCCACCGCGTTAGATGCGCGGACTATTCAGGTGCGCGTACCAAGTGGCAACAGTTCCCAGGTCCGTTTCCTTGCCGATATCCAGAATATGCAGGTTAATGTCACCCCGCAGGACGCTAAAGTAGTGATTAACTCGCGCACCGGTTCGGTGGTGATGAATCGAGAAGTGACCCTCGACAGCTGCGCGGTAGCGCAGGGAAATCTCTCAGTAACAGTTAATCGTCAGGCCAATGTCAGCCAGCCAGATACACCGTTTGGTGGTGGACAGACTGTTGTTACTCCACAAACGCAGATCGATTTACGCCAGAGCGGCGGTTCGCTGCAAAGCGTACGTTCCAGCGCCAGCCTCAATAACGTGGTGCGTGCGCTCAATGCGCTGGGCGCTACGCCGATGGATCTGATGTCTATTTTGCAATCAATGCAAAGTGCGGGATGTCTGCGGGCAAAACTGGAAATCATCTGATGATCAGCGACAGCAAACTACTGGCAAGTGCGGCCTGGGATGCGCAATCACTCAACGAACTAAAGGCGAAAGCGAGCGAAGATCCGGCGGCAAATATCCGTCCGGTGGCCCGTCAGGTGGAAGGGATGTTCGTGCAGATGATGTTGAAAAGCATGCGCGACGCTTTACCAAAAGATGGCCTGTTCAGCAGCGAGCACACTCGTCTGTATACCAGTATGTATGACCAGCAAATTGCCCAACAGATGACGGCGGGCAAAGGTCTGGGGCTTGCAGAGATGATGGTTAAACAGATGACGCCAGAACAACCATTGCCAGAGGAGTCCACGCCAGCAGCACCGATGAAATTCCCGCTCGAAACCGTGGTGCGTTATCAAAACCAGACGCTTTCGCAGCTGGTGCAAAAGGCCGTACCACGTAACTACGATGATTCGCTGCCGGGTGACAGTAGAGCATTCCTCGCGCAACTCTCGCTGCCCGCCCAACTGGCAAGCCAGCAAAGCGGTGTGCCACATCATTTGATCCTCGCTCAGGCTGCGCTTGAATCTGGTTGGGGGCAACGGCAAATCCGCCGCGAAAACGGCGAGCCAAGCTATAACCTGTTTGGTGTCAAAGCCTCTGGCAACTGGAAAGGGCAAGTCACTGAAATCACCACGACTGAATATGAAAACGGCGAAGCGAAGAAAGTAAAAGCGAAGTTTCGGGTCTACAGCTCGTATCTGGAAGCATTGTCGGATTACGTTGGGCTGTTAACACGTAACCCGCGCTACGCCGCCGTGACGACCGCCGCGAGTGCGGAACAGGGGGCGCAGGTCCTACAGGACGCGGGCTATGCTACCGATCCTCACTATGCCCGTAAACTCACCAACATGATCCAGCAGATGAAATCGATAAGCGACCAGGTGAGCAAAACCTACAGCATGAACATTGATAATCTGTTCTGAATAACTCAAGTCCGGCGGGTCGCTGCCGATAATACTCTGTAATTGAAGGCTTATAAGGAACCTCCATGTCCAGCTTGATCAATAACGCCATGAGCGGACTGAACGCGGCCCAGGCGGCGTTAAATACGGCAAGTAATAATATCTCCAGCTATAACGTTGCCGGATATACCCGCCAAACCACTATTATGGCGCAGGCCAATAGCACGTTGGGCGCTGGCGGCTGGGTTGGCAATGGCGTCTACGTTTCTGGTGTGCAGCGTGAGTATGATACGTTTATTACCAACCAGTTACGTGCTGTGCAGACGCAAAGTAGCGGCCTGACCGCCCGCTATGAGCAGATGTCGAAAATCGACAATATGCTCTCCACCAGTACCTCTTCGCTGGCAACACAGATGCAGGATTTCTTCACCAGCCTGCAAACGCTGGTGAGTAACGCGGAAGACCCGGCGGCGCGCCAGGCGCTGATTGGGAAATCAGAAGGGTTGGTGAATCAGTTTAAAACCACCGATCAATATCTGCGCGACCAGGACAAACAGGTCAATATCGCGATAGGTGCCAGCGTTGATCAGATCAACAATTACGCTAAACAAATTGCCAGCCTGAACGATCAAATCTCGCGCCTGACAGGCGTGGGGGCAGGGGCGTCACCTAACAATCTGCTGGATCAACGCGATCAACTGGTGAGCGAATTAAACCAGATTGTTGGCGTAGAAGTCAGCGTTCAGGATGGCGGTACTTATAACATCACGATGCCAATGGTTACTCACTGGTTCAGGGAAGTACGGCGCGGCAACTGGCGGCAGTTCCTTCCAGCGCCGACCCTTCTCGTACGACTGTCGCTTACGTTGATGGGACGGCAGGCAATATTGAGATCCCGGAGAAATTACTGAATACCGGGTCGCTGGGCGGCATTCTGACATTCCGTTCTCAGGATCTGGACCAGACGCGTAATACGCTTGGACAACTGGCGCTGGCATTTGCCGAGGCTTTCAACAGCCAACACAAAGCCGGATTTGATGCTAACGGCGATGCTGGTGAAGATTTCTTTACTATCGGTAATCCCGCGGTTCAGCAAAACACGAAAAACAAAGGTGACGTTGCGATCGGTGCCACGGTAACTGATGCCTCCGTGGTACTGGCGACAGATTACAAAATCTCGTTCGATAATAATCAGTGGCAGGTCACCCGCCTTGCCAGCAATACCACTTTTACGGCGACACCAGATGCCAACGGTAAAGTGGCATTTGATGGTCTGGAGTTGACGTTTACAGGAACGCCTGCCGTTAACGACAGCTTCACGCTGAAACCAGTAAGTGACGCCATCGTCAACATGGATGTATTAATCACCGACGAAGCGAAAATCGCGATGGCGAGCGAAGAAGATGCGGGTGATAGCGACAACCGCAACGGTCAGGCCCTGCTGGATCTGCAAAGCAACAGTAAAACGGTGGGCGGTGCGAAATCCTTTAACGACGCTTATGCCTCGTTAGTGAGTGATATCGGTAATAAAACCGCGACGTTGAAAACCAGTAGCACCACGCAAGGTAATGTGGTGACGCAGCTTTCCAATCAGCAGCAGTCGATTTCCGGTGTCAATCTCGATGAGGAATACGGAAATCTGCAACGTTTTCAGCAGTATTACCTGGCGAATGCGCAGGTTCTGCAGACGGCAAACGCGATTTTTGATGCGCTGATTAACATTCGCTAAGGGGAGATAAAATGCGTTTCAGTACCCAGATGATGTACCAGCAAAACATGCGCGGCATCACCAATTCTCAGGCAGAATGGATGAAGTACGGCGAGCAGATGTCGACGGGTAAGCGAGTCGTTAACCCTTCAGACGATCCCATTGCTGCATCACAAGCTGTTGTTCTCTCCCAGGCACAGGCGCAAAACAGCCAGTACACGCTGGCACGTACTTTCGCCACTCAAAAAGTGTCACTGGAAGAGAGTGTACTTAGCCAGGTCACCACTGCTATCCAGAATGCTCAGGAAAAAATTGTCTACGCCAGCAATGGCACCTTGAGTGACGATGACCGGGCCTCGCTGGCTACGGATATTCAGGGGCTTCGTGACCAGTTGCTGAATCTGGCGAACACCACTGACGGTAATGGGCGCTACATTTTTGCCGGTTATAAAACAGAGACTGCGCCGTTTAGTGAGGCTAACGGTGATTATGTCGGCGGAACAGAAAGTATTAAGCAACAGGTCGATGCTTCGCGTTCGATGGTGATAGGACATACGGGCGACAAAATTTTCGACAGTATTACCAGTAACGCGGTAGCGGAACCAGACGGTAGCGCTTCTGAAACCAATCTTTTTGCCATGCTGGATAGCGCCATCGCAGCCCTGAAAACGCCGGTCGCGGATAGCGAAGCGGATAAAGAAATCGCCGCTGCGGCATTGGATAAAACCAACCGTGGACTGAAAAACTCGCTGAATAATGTCCTTACCGTTCGCACGGAATTAGGCACGCAGCTGAACAAACTGGAGTCGCTGGATTCCTTAGGTAGCGATCGCGCTTTAGGGCAAACGCAGCAGATGAGCGATCTGGTTGATGTGGACTGGAATGCAACTATTTCATCTTACATCATGCAGCAAACGGCATTGCAGGCATCGTATAAAGCATTTACCGATATGCAGGGATTGTCGCTCTTCCAGCTCAACAAATAAGCTCGCTTTAAAACATATCATGAAACTGGGTATGTTTTGTCTGCCCGCTCTGGGATCGCCGGGGCGGGCATTTTTTTTGCCTATTTTGCATTGTTGGTTAGCAAGGATGCCATTTGATGAATTTTAATATGTTGATTCAAACATGAAATAAAAAAGCCCTGGCAGTTACCAGGGCTTGATTACTTTGAGCTAATTATTACTCAACAGGTTGCGGACGCGCAGGAGCGGCAGAGGCATGATGCGTTGCCGTATGACCACCTGCGGCACCTTTACCTTCGAAGGCAAAAGTAGGGCGCTGCCAGTCACTGTGACGCGGTGCCTCCGGAACATATTCCGGTGCCGGAGCGCGCGTCATTGGCGCGGTAGCGTGGTTATGCTCAACGGTGATCTCTGGTTCAACCGCGGCTACCGTTTCAACTTCTGCTGCGACTTCAGCGACGACTGGCGCGGCAGGTTGAGCAACAACTTCAGGTTCAGCAACCACAACCTCAGCAGTTTCGGCAACTTCTTCAATATCTGCCGTCTCTTCCTGCGGTTCAACCACCGGTTCTGCGTGTTCTGCGACTTCCTGGGCTACGGCAACATCAGACTCGGTAATCACCTGCGGCTGTTCAGTTACCGCGGCGGCAATCACTTCAGGATGCGTCGTTTCAACCACTTCCGGTTGCGGTTCGGCAACCGGTACGGGGGCTTCTACGACTTCAGCCATTTCTTCAACAACTGGCGCGCTAACAACAGGTTCGACAGCGGCGGCGACAGGGACCTCAGTCACCATCGGCTGCACTTGTACTTCTTCCTGTTCGCGCTGCTCTTCAACTTGTACATCTTGCGGACGTACAATTGGATAGCGGATCCAGACTTTGCCAGAGGCCAGTTCCGGAGACGCGCACGCTACGGTCAACGGCATTGGCGACTGGGTTGGATAACGCTCGTCACGATAGCGACGACGACGCTGACCACTCACGCGCAGGTGACGAGGCGAGCGGCGAGAACGACGCGGCATGCCACCGTTGTCACGGTTATCAGCATTGTTCTCTTCTTGCTGTTCTGGTGCAGTTTGCGCTACGACTGGCAGCGGGACTTTCACCAGTTCTGTGCGTGGAGCTGGAGCTTCCTGAACAATTGGTTCGGCAGCGGCAGTTTCTTCAACCACCGGTGCGACTACCGCTTCTTCGGCTACGCTTTGCTCGTAACGCACTTTCTGATTGAGCTGACGCTGTTTACGACGCGGCTGAACCGGACGTACACGTTCTTCCTGTTCGGTTTCCTGAACAGATTGCTCTTCAACATTCAGCGCCTTCGCTTCTTGTTGCGCCTGACGTTTATCATCGTTACGGCGGCGGCTACGTTCACGACGCGGCGCTTGCTGCTCGTCGGTGGTACGTGCTTTTTCCGTTACCTCAGCCTGCTGACGGCTCTCACGCGTCTCGGCAGTTTGCTGCTGTGCCTGGCGACGATTACGACGGTTTTCTTCGCGATTATCGCTGCCTTCAGTACGTTCACTACGGGTGTCGCGGCGCTCATTACGGTCACGGCGGTTGCTCTGACGAGGTTTGCGACGATCCTGTTGACGTTCCGGTTTCGCTTCTGCTTTCGGTGTTGGTTGCTCGGTCGGTTTGGCTTCTTCACCACCGCTGAACAGCGCTTTCAGTGCGCCGAAGAAGCGGCTTAACAGCCCAGGTTGTGCAGGAGCTGCTGGTGTTGCCGTTGCAGCTTTCGGTGCTGGGGCTACGACAGTCGCGGCAGGTTCAGCTGGGGTTGGCGCTGGCGGCACATCCGGCATGGCAAAGGTTGCCAGTGCAGGTTGTTCAGGACGCTTACGTTCAGCGAACTCTTCTTCAGACGGCAGCGCCATCGCTTCTTCATGCAGCTTCGGCAGCATGTAGCTTAAGGTCGGCGTTTCTTCCCCTTTGCGCACGCGCAACACGTGGTAGTGCGGGGTTTCCATCTGATCGTTTGGCACAATCACGCAGCGAACACCGTCCTGACGCGTTTCAATCGCATTCACCGCAGAACGTTTTTCATTCAGCAGATAAGAAGCGATTGGCACAGGAACAATGGCGTGAACTTCCTGGGTGTTCTCTTTCAGCGCTTCTTCTTCGATCAAACGCAGAATAGAGAGCGACAGCGATTCGTTGTCACGCACGGTACCGGTACCGGAGCAGCGCGGGCAGACGTGATGGCTGGATTCACCCAGTGATGGGCTCAGGCGCTGGCGGGACATTTCCAGCAGGCCAAAGCGAGAAATATGGCTGATTTGAATACGCGCACGGTCCTGACGCACCGCTTCACGCAGACGGTTTTCTACCGCACGCTGGTGGCGTACTGGCGTCATGTCGATGAAGTCGATAACAATCAGGCCGCCGAGGTCACGCAGGCGCAGCTGACGAGCAATCTCATCGGCGGCTTCGAGGTTGGTGTTAAACGCAGTTTCTTCGATATCGCCGCCGCGGGTCGCGCGTGCGGAGTTGATGTCGATGGCTGTTAACGCTTCGGTGCTGTCGATAACAATGGAACCACCGGATGGCAGACGGACTTCACGCTGGAAGGCGGACTCGATCTGCGACTCGATCTGGTAGTGGCTGAACAGCGGGATCTCGCCGGTGTACAGTTTGATTTTGCTGCTGAAATCCGGGCGACCTAATGCAGCGATATGCTGACGTGCCAGTTCGAGGACTTTCGGGTTATCGATAAGGATTTCGCCGATATCCTGACGTAAATAATCGCGGAAGGCGCGAACGATTACGTTGCTCTCCTGATGAATCAGGAACGGAGCCGGGCGGCTTTCAGCGGCTTTTTTGATGGCTTCCCAGTGTTTCAGGCGGAAGCTTAAATCCCATTGCAGCGCCTCAGCAGATTTGCCTACGCCAGCGGTGCGCACGATAAGCCCCATGCCTTCCGGCAGTTCAAGGCTTGCCAGTGCTTCTTTTAATTCGGTACGGTCATCGCCTTCGATACGGCGAGAAATGCCACCTGCGCGCGGGTTATTTGGCATCAGAACCAGATAGCTACCCGCCAGACTGATAAAGGTGGTTAATGCCGCGCCTTTGTTGCCGCGCTCTTCTTTATCGATCTGAACAATGACTTCCTGACCTTCACGCAACACATCTTTAATGTTGGGACGACCATGAGCACTGTAGTTAGCAGGGAAATATTCGCGGGCAATTTCTTTTAGTGGGAGGAAACCGTGACGTTCAGCGCCGTAATCAACAAAAGCAGCTTCCAGACTCGGTTCAATGCGGGTGATTTTACCTTTGTAGATGTTTGCCTTTTTCTGCTCGTGCCCTGGACTTTCGATATCTAGGTCATACAGACGCTGCCCATCTACAAGGGCAACGCGCAACTCTTCCTGCTGAGTTGCGTTGATTAACATTCTTTTCATCGTAACTTACTCATTATTCTTACATTGACGACTAAGCTGCGGGCAAAGTAACGCCTTTCCGGGTGTGAACCGATGGCCTCGTGTCTAGTCGCGTCGCCAACCTCACGGTTATCGTCAGCTCAAAGAGGCGCAGAGTGTCGGTTGCCCGTTTTTCATGCGGAAAAACAGCGCAATTATCAAAGAAACAGACTGGGTATTACTCTCCAGAAATATTTCCATCTACCGGTAAGGACTGCAACCCGCAGCCCGCTAACTGCCTGAAAGATCAATACGTCTTACGCCATTGCTGCGTGGATGATCGGTCGGGCAAAATGGGTTATTCCGTAAAATTTCTTGTTTTAACAAGGATGGACACGGAAACGGCCTCATTATTCCACTGCAAGCCTTGTTATAGCAAGATGACTTTTACCATTTATCACCCGCTTACTCACAGTTTTTTCACTTCTTGCTGGTGATTGGTTTAATAACCATCAATAAAGTGATCACGTAGTGAAGTAATAAGGTGCAAAACTAAATATAAGCATAGAAAAATGAGTGGCGCGAATCCTGTTGGCTAATTAGAATCGCCCACCATGAAAACAGAGACTCCATCCGTAAAAATTGTTGCTATCACCGCTGACGAAGCGGGGCAACGTATCGATAACTTTTTGCGTACCCAATTGAAAGGCGTACCAAAAAGTATGATTTACCGTATTTTGCGTAAAGGTGAAGTGCGGGTGAACAAAAAACGTATTAAGCCTGAATATAAACTCGAAGCGGGTGATGAGGTGCGTATCCCACCGGTTCGCGTTGCTGAGCGGGAAGAAGAGGCGGTTTCGCCACATCTGCAAAAGGTGGCGGCGCTGGCGGACGTCATCTTATATGAAGATGATCATATCCTGGTGCTGAATAAACCTTCCGGTACGGCGGTACATGGCGGCAGTGGTTTAAGCTTCGGCGTTATCGAAGGTTTGCGGGCGTTGCGCCCGGAAGCGCGGTTCCTTGAACTGGTTCATCGTCTCGACCGGGACACTTCAGGTGTGTTGCTGGTAGCGAAAAAACGCTCGGCGTTGCGTTCTCTGCATGAGCAATTACGTGAAAAAGGAATGCAAAAAGATTACCTGGCGCTGGTGCGCGGTCAGTGGCAGTCGCATGTGAAGAGCGTTCAAGCGCCGTTATTGAAAAATATTCTGCAAAGCGGCGAACGTATCGTGCGTGTCAGTCAGGAAGGCAAACCGTCGGAAACACGCTTTAAAGTGGAAGAACGCTATGCATTTGCCACCCTGGTGCGTTGTAGCCCGGTAACCGGACGTACTCATCAGATCCGTGTGCATACACAGTATGCGGGTCATCCGATTGCCTTTGACGATCGCTACGGTGACCGTGAATTTGACAGACAGCTCACTGAAGCAGGCACGGGATTAAATCGTCTGTTCCTGCACGCCGCAGCGTTGAAGTTTACCCATCCGGGGACCGGTGAGGTGATGCGTATCGAAGCGCCGATGGATGAAGGTTTGAAGCGTTGTTTGCAAAAACTGCGTAACGCGCGCTAATACAAGCATATAAGCCTGATAATGGGCGGTTGGCCTGATAAGGCGTTTACGCCGCATCAGGCCGCCTGCACCGATTGCCGGATGCGACGTAACCGCATCCGGCGCAAACAACTATCCCATCAGCGGGTTTTTCCCTTCCCGACGTAACATCTGACACAGCGCGATTAGCGGTAAACCAACCAGCGTGTTAGGGTCACGTCCCTCTAAACGCTCAAACAGCGTAATGCCAAATCCTTCACTCTTAAAGCTACCCGCGCAGTGCAGGGGATGCTCCTTACGCACGTAATTATCAATCTCCGCCTCGCTTAGGTGACGGAAATGGACGTCAAAAGGCTCCACTTCTGTTTGTAGATGCCCATTCGCCGAATTAAACAACGCCAGTCCAGTATAGAAGGTGACGATATTGCCGCTGGCTTTGCGTAATTGCAGACGGGCATTTTCTTCCGTTAACGGTTTACCGGTGATTTCGCCATCAAGAACACATACCTGGTCTGAACCAATAATTAAATGATCCGGATAACGTGACGCCAGAGATTGCGCTTTTTCTTGTGCCAGTCGAAGCACCAACTGTCGCGGTGATTCGTCGCTGCGTGGGGTTTCGTCGACCTCAGGTGCTGCACATTCAAAAGAGATTTGCAGTTTTTCCAGAAGAGCGCGACGCCATGGCGAGGTGGAGGCTAAAATAAGTTTAGGCATATTTTTTTCCATCAGATATAGCGTATTGATGATAGCCATTTTAAACTATGCGCTTCGTTTTGCAGGTTGATGTTCGTTATCAGCACTGAACGAAAATAAAGCAGTAACCCGCAATGTGTGCGAATTATTGGCAAAAGGCAACCACAGGCTGCCTTTTTCTTTGACTCTATGACGTTACAAAGTTAATATGCGCGCCCTATGCAAAAGGTAAAATTCCCCCTGACTCTCGATCCGGTTCGTACGGCTCAAAAACGCCTTGATTACCAGGGTATCTATACCCCTGATCAGGTTGAGCGCGTCGCCGAATCCGTAGTCAGTGTGGACAGTGATGTGGAATGCTCCATGTCGTTCGCTATCGATAACCAACGTCTCGCAGTGTTAAACGGCGATGCGAAGGTGACGGTAACGCTCGAGTGTCAGCGTTGCGGGAAGCCGTTTACTCATCAGGTCTACACAACGTATTGTTTTAGTCCTGTGCGTTCAGACGAACAGGCTGAAGCACTGCCGGAAGCGTATGAACCGATTGAGGTTAACGAATTCGGTGAAATCGATCTGCTTGCAATGGTTGAAGATGAAATCATCCTCGCCTTGCCGGTAGTTCCGGTGCATGATTCTGAACACTGTGAAGTGTCCGAAGCGGATATGGTCTTTGGTGAACTGCCTGAAGAAGTGCAAAAGCCAAACCCATTTGCCGTATTAGCCAGCTTAAAGCGTAAGTAATTGGTGCTCCCCGTTGGATCGGGGATAAACCGTAATTGAGGAGTAAGGTCCATGGCCGTACAACAGAATAAACCAACCCGTTCCAAACGTGGCATGCGTCGTTCCCATGACGCGCTGACCGCAGTCACCAGCCTGTCTGTAGACAAAACTTCTGGTGAAAAACACCTGCGTCACCACATCACTGCCGACGGTTACTACCGCGGCCGCAAGGTCATCGCTAAGTAATCACGCGTCTGCGTGATGAAGCTTAGTGAGGATTTTCCCCAGGCAACTGGGGAAAGACCAAACCGGGCGGCGACGATACCTTGACACGTCTAACCCTGGCGTTAGATGTCATGGGAGGGGATTTTGGCCCTTCCGTGACAGTGCCTGCAGCATTGCAGGCACTGAATTCTAATTCGCAACTCACTCTTCTTTTAGTCGGCAATCCCGACGCCATCACGCCATTACTTGCTAAAGCTGACTTTGAACAACGTTCGCGTCTGCAGATTATTCCTGCGCAGTCAGTTATCGCCAGTGATGCCCGGCCTTCGCAAGCTATCCGCGCCAGTCGTGGGAGTTCAATGCGTATGGCCCTGGAGCTGGTGAAAGAAGGTCGAGCGCAAGCCTGTGTCAGTGCCGGTAATACCGGGGCACTGATGGGGCTGGCAAAATTATTACTCAAGCCCCTGGAGGGGATTGAGCGTCCGGCGCTGGTGACGGTATTACCACATCAGCAAAAGGGCAAAACGGTGGTCCTCGATTTAGGGGCCAACGTCGATTGTGACAGCACAATGTTGGTGCAATTTGCCATTATGGGCTCAGTTCTGGCTGAAGAGGTGGTGGAAATTCCCAATCCTCGCGTGGCGTTGCTCAATATTGGTGAAGAAGAAGTAAAGGGTCTTGACAGTATTCGGGATGCCTCAGCGGTGCTTAAAACAATCCCTTCTATCAATTATATCGGCTATCTTGAAGCCAATGAGTTGTTAACTGGCAAGACAGATGTGCTGGTTTGTGACGGCTTTACAGGAAATGTCACGTTAAAGACGATGGAAGGTGTTGTCAGGATGTTCCTTTCTCTGCTGAAATCTCAGGGTGAAGGGAAAAAACGGTCGTGGTGGCTACTGTTATTAAAGCGTTGGCTACAAAAGAGCCTGACGAGGCGATTCAGTCACCTCAACCCCGACCAGTATAACGGCGCCTGTCTGTTAGGATTGCGCGGCACGGTGATAAAAAGTCATGGTGCAGCCAATCAGCGAGCTTTTGCGGTCGCGATTGAACAGGCAGTGCAGGCGGTGCAGCGACAAGTTCCTCAGCGAATTGCCGCTCGCCTGGAATCTGTATACCCAGCTGGTTTTGAGCTGCTGGACGGTGGCAAAAGCGGAACTCTGCGGTAGCAGGACGCTGCCAGCGAACTCGCAGTTTGCAAGTGACGGTATATAACCGAAAAGTGACTGAGCGTACATGTATACGAAGATTATTGGTACTGGCAGCTATCTGCCCGAACAAGTGCGGACAAACGCCGATTTGGAAAAAATGGTGGACACCTCTGACGAGTGGATTGTCACTCGTACCGGTATCCGCGAACGCCACATTGCCGCGCCAAACGAAACCGTTTCAACCATGGGCTTTGAAGCGGCGACACGCGCAATTGAGATGGCGGGCATTGAGAAAGACCAGATTGGCCTGATCGTTGTGGCAACGACTTCTGCTACGCACGCTTTCCCGAGCGCAGCTTGTCAGATTCAAAGCATGTTGGGCATTAAAGGTTGCCCGGCATTTGACGTTGCAGCAGCCTGCGCAGGTTTCACCTATGCATTAAGCGTAGCCGATCAATACGTGAAATCTGGGGCGGTGAAGTATGCTCTGGTCGTCGGTTCCGATGTACTGGCGCGCACCTGCGATCCAACAGATCGTGGGACTATTATTATTTTTGGCGATGGCGCGGGCGCTGCGGTGCTGGCTGCCTCTGAAGAGCCGGGAATCATTTCCACCCATCTGCATGCCGACGGTAGTTATGGTGAATTGCTGACGTTGCCAAACGCCGACCGCGTGAATCCAGAGAATTCAATTCATCTGACGATGGCGGGCAACGAAGTCTTCAAGGTTGCGGTAACGGAACTGGCGCACATCGTTGATGAGACGCTGGCGGCGAATAATCTTGACCGTTCTCAACTGGACTGGCTGGTTCCGCATCAGGCTAACCTGCGTATTATCAGTGCAACGGCGAAAAAACTCGGTATGTCGATGGACAATGTCGTGGTGACGCTGGATCGCCACGGTAATACCTCTGCGGCCTCTGTCCCGTGCGCGCTGGATGAAGCTGTACGCGACGGGCGCATTAAGCCGGGGCAGTTGGTTCTGCTTGAAGCCTTTGGCGGTGGATTCACTTGGGGCTCCGCGCTGGTTCGTTTCTAGGATAAGGATTAAAACATGACGCAATTTGCATTTGTGTTCCCTGGACAGGGTTCTCAAACCGTTGGAATGCTGGCTGATATGGCGGCGAGCTATCCAATTGTCGAAGAAACGTTTGCTGAAGCTTCTGCGGCGCTGGGCTACGACCTGTGGGCGCTGACCCAGCAGGGGCCAGCTGAAGAACTGAATAAAACCTGGCAAACCCAGCCAGCGCTGTTGACTGCATCTGTTGCGCTGTATCGCGTATGGCAGCAGCAGGGCGGTAAAGCACCGGCAATGATGGCCGGTCACAGCCTGGGGGAATACTCCGCGCTGGTTTGCGCTGGCGTGATTGATTTCGCTGATGCGGTGCGTTTGGTTGAGATGCGCGGTAAGTTCATGCAAGAAGCCGTACCGGAAGGCACGGGCGCTATGGCGGCAATCATCGGTCTGGATGATGCGTCTATTGCGAAAGCGTGTGAAGAAGCTGCAGAAGGTCAGGTCGTTTCTCCGGTAAACTTTAACTCTCCGGGACAGGTGGTTATTGCCGGTCATAAAGAAGCGGTTGAGCGTGCTGGCGCTGCCTGTAAAGCTGCTGGCGCAAAACGCGCGCTGCCGTTACCAGTGAGCGTACCGTCTCACTGTGCGCTGATGAAACCAGCAGCCGACAAACTGGCAGTAGAATTAGCGAAAATCACCTTTAACGCACCAACAGTTTCTGTTGTGAATAACGTTGATGTGAAATGCGAAACCAATGGTGATGCCATCCGTGACGCACTGGTACGTCAGTTGTATAACCCGGTTCAGTGGACGAAGTCTGTTGAGTACATGGCAGCGCAAGGCGTAGAACATCTCTATGAAGTCGGCCCGGGCAAGGTGCTTACTGGCCTGACGAAACGCATTGTCGACACCCTGACCGCCTCGGCGCTGAACGAACCTTCAGCGATGGCAGCGGCGCTCGAGCTTTAAAAGAGGAAAATCATGAATTTTGAAGGAAAAATCGCACTGGTAACCGGTGCAAGCCGCGGAATTGGCCGCGCAATTGCTGAAACGCTCGCAGCCCGTGGCGCGAAAGTTATTGGCACTGCGACCAGTGAAAATGGCTCTCAGGCGATCAGTGATTATTTAGGTGCCAACGGCAAAGGTCTGATGTTGAATGTGACCGACCCGGCATCTATCGAATCTGTTCTGGAAAAAATTCGCGCAGAATTTGGTGAAGTGGATATCCTGGTCAATAATGCCGGTATCACTCGTGATAACCTGTTAATGCGAATGAAAGATGAAGAGTGGAACGATATTATCGAAACTAACCTTTCATCTGTTTTCCGTCTGTCAAAAGCGGTAATGCGCGCTATGATGAAAAAGCGTCATGGTCGTATTATCACTATCGGTTCTGTGGTTGGTACCATGGGAAATGGCGGTCAGGCCAACTACGCTGCGGCGAAAGCGGGCTTGATCGGCTTCAGTAAATCACTGGCGCGCGAAGTTGCGTCACGCGGTATTACTGTAAACGTTGTTGCTCCGGGCTTTATTGAAACGGACATGACACGTGCGCTGAGCGATGACCAGCGTGCGGGTATCCTGGCGCAGGTTCCTGCGGGTCGCCTCGGCGGCGCACAGGAAATCGCCAACGCGGTTGCATTCCTGGCATCCGACGAAGCAGCTTACATCACGGGTGAAACTTTGCATGTGAACGGCGGGATGTACATGGTCTGACCGCGATTTGCACAAAATGCTCATGTTGCGCGCAGTCTGCGTGGTTATGAGTAATAATTAGTGCAAAATGATTTGCGTTATTGGGGGGTAAGGCCTCAAAATAACGTAAAATCGTGGTAAGACCTGCCGGGATTTAGTTGCAAATTTTTCAACATTTTATACACTACGAAAACCATCGCGAAAGCGAGTTTTGATAGGAAATTTAAGAGTATGAGCACTATCGAAGAACGCGTTAAGAAAATTATCGGCGAACAGCTGGGCGTTAAGCAGGAAGAAGTTACCAACAATGCTTCTTTCGTTGAAGACCTGGGCGCGGATTCTCTTGACACCGTTGAGCTGGTAATGGCTCTGGAAGAAGAGTTTGATACTGAGATTCCGGACGAAGAAGCTGAGAAAATCACCACCGTTCAGGCTGCCATTGATTACATCAACGGCCACCAGGCGTAAGTGAACATCTCCAGGCGGTCGTTCGACCGCCTGAGTTTTATCTTTTTGTCCCACTAGAATCATTTTTCCCTCCTTGGAGGACAAACGTGTCTAAGCGTCGTGTAGTTGTGACCGGACTGGGCATGTTGTCTCCTGTCGGCAATACCGTAGAGTCTACCTGGAAAGCTCTGCTTGCCGGTCAGAGTGGCATCAGCCTAATCGACCATTTCGATACTAGCGCCTATGCAACGAAATTTGCTGGCTTAGTAAAGGATTTTAACTGTGAGGACATTATCTCGCGCAAAGAACAGCGCAAGATGGATGCCTTCATTCAATATGGAATTGTCGCTGGCGTTCAGGCCATGCAGGATTCTGGCCTTGAAATAACGGAAGAGAACGCAACCCGCATTGGTGCCGCAATTGGCTCCGGGATTGGCGGCCTCGGACTGATCGAAGAAAACCACACATCTCTGATGAACGGTGGTCCACGTAAGATCAGCCCATTCTTCGTTCCGTCAACGATTGTGAACATGGTGGCAGGTCATCTGACTATCATGTATGGCCTGCGTGGCCCAAGCATCTCTATCGCGACCGCCTGTACTTCCGGCGTGCACAACATTGGCCATGCTGCGCGTATTATCGCGTATGGCGATGCTGACGTGATGGTTGCAGGTGGCGCAGAGAAAGCCAGTACGCCGCTGGGCGTTGGTGGTTTTGGCGCGGCACGTGCATTATCTACCCGCAATGATAACCCGCAAGCGGCGAGCCGCCCGTGGGATAAAGAGCGTGATGGCTTCGTACTGGGCGATGGTGCCGGTATGCTGGTACTTGAAGAGTACGAACACGCGAAAAAACGCGGTGCGAAAATTTACGCTGAACTCGTCGGCTTTGGTATGAGCAGCGATGCTTATCATATGACGTCACCGCCAGAAAATGGCGCAGGCGCAGCTCTGGCAATGGCAAATGCTCTGCGTGATGCAGGCATTGAAGCGAGTCAGATTGGCTACGTTAACGCGCACGGTACTTCTACGCCGGCTGGCGATAAAGCTGAAGCGCAGGCGGTGAAAACCATCTTCGGTGAAGCTGCAAGCCGTGTGTTGGTAAGCTCCACGAAATCTATGACCGGTCACCTGTTAGGTGCGGCGGGTGCAGTAGAATCTATCTACTCCATCCTGGCGCTGCGCGATCAGGCTGTTCCGCCAACCATCAACCTGGATAACCCGGATGAAGGTTGCGATCTGGATTTCGTACCGCATGAAGCACGTCAGGTCAGCGGAATGGAATACACGCTGTGTAACTCCTTCGGCTTCGGTGGCACTAATGGTTCTTTGATCTTTAAAAAGATCTAAGTTGTCATTTTCCACCCATATAAAAGGTCCGCTTGCGGGCCTTTTTTCTTAGCTTTTATTCCGACTTGTTCCGTAGTGAACATGCTGCCACACTAACAATTCTCTGATAAGGAGCCGGTATGTTCTTAATTAACGGTTATAAGCAGGAATCGCTGGCAGTAAGCGATCGGGCAACGCAGTTTGGTGATGGTTGTTTTACCACCGCCAGAGTTATCGACGGTAAAGTCAGTTTGTTATCGGCGCATATCCAGCGACTACAGGATGCTTGTCAGCGGTTGATGATTTCCTGTGACTTCTGGCCTCAGCTTGAACAAGAGATGAAAACGCTGGCAGCAGAACAGCAAAATGGTGTGCTGAAAGTCGTGATCAGTCGCGGTAGTGGCGGGCGAGGGTACAGCACATTGAACAGCGGACCAGCAACGCGGATTCTCTCCGTTACGGCTTATCCTGCACATTACGACCGTTTGCGTAACGAAGGGATGACGTTGGCGCTAAGCCCGGTGCGGCTGGGGCGCAATCCTCATCTTGCAGGTATTAAACATCTTAATCGGCTTGAGCAAGTATTGATTCGCTCTCATCTTGAGCAGACAAACGCTGATGAGGCGCTGGTCCTTGACAGCGAAGGGTGGGTTACGGAATGCTGTGCGGCTAATTTGTTCTGGCGGAAGGGCAATGTAGTTTATACGCCGCGACTGGATCAGGCAGGTGTTAACGGCATTATGCGACAATTCTGTATCCGTTTACTGGCACAATCCTCTTATCAGCTTGTCGAAGTGCAAGCCTCGCTGGAGGAGGCGTTGCAGGCAGATGAGATGGTTATTTGTAATGCGTTAATGCCAGTGATGCCCGTACGTGCCTGTGGCGATGTCACCTTTTCGTCAGCAACGTTATATGAATATTTAGCCCCACTTTGTGAGCGCCCGAATTAGTCATGAAAAAAGTGTTATTGATTATCTTGTTATTGCTGGTGGTACTGGGTATCGCCGCTGGTGTGGGCGTCTGGAAGGTTCGCCATCTTGCCGACAGCAAATTGCTTATCAAAGAAGAGACGATATTTACCCTGAAGCCAGGGACCGGACGTCTGGCGCTCGGTGAACAGCTTTATGCTGATAAGATCATCAATCGCCCACGGGTTTTTCAATGGCTGCTGCGTATCGAACCGGATCTTTCTCACTTTAAAGCCGGGACTTACCGCTTTACACCGCAGATGACCGTGCGCGAGATGCTGAAATTGTTGGAAAGCGGTAAAGAAGCACAGTTCCCGCTGCGACTGGTAGAAGGGATGCGTCTGAGCGACTACCTCAAGCAATTGCGTGAGGCTCCGTATATCAAGCACACGCTGAGTGACGATAAGTACGCCACCGTAGCGCAGGCACTTGAACTGGAAAACCCGGAGTGGATTGAAGGTTGGTTCTGGCCAGACACCTTGATGTATACCGCCAATACCACCGATGTCGCGTTACTCAAGCGAGCTCACAAGAAAATGGTGAAAGCGGTCGATAGCGCCTGGGAAGGGCGTGCGGACGGTCTGCCTTATAAAGATAAAAATCAGCTGGTGACGATGGCATCAATTATCGAAAAAGAAACCGCCGTTGCCAGTGAACGCGATCAGGTTGCCTCGGTATTTATCAACCGTTTACGCATTGGTATGCGCCTGCAGACCGACCCAACCGTGATTTACGGGATGGGAGAGCGTTATAATGGCAAACTTTCTCGTGCAGACCTGGAAACGCCGACAGCGTATAACACCTATACCATTACCGGTTTGCCGCCGGGTGCGATAGCTACGCCGGGGGCGGATTCGCTGAAGGCTGCTGCGCATCCGGCAAAAACGCCGTATCTCTATTTTGTGGCCGATGGTAAAGGTGGTCACACGTTTAATACCAATCTTGCCAGTCATAACAAGTCTGTGCAGGATTATCTGAAAGTGCTTAAGGAAAAAAATGCGCAGTAAGTATATCGTCATTGAGGGGCTGGAAGGCGCAGGCAAAACTACCGCGCGTAATGTGGTGGTTGAGACGCTCGAGCAACTGGGTATCCGCGACATGGTTTTCACTCGGGAACCTGGCGGTACGCAACTTGCCGAAAAGTTAAGAAGCCTGGTGCTGGATATCAAATCGGTAGGCGATGAAGTCATTACCGATAAAGCCGAAGTTCTGATGTTTTATGCCGCGCGCGTTCAACTGGTAGAAACGGTCATCAAACCTGCGCTGGCTAACGGCACCTGGGTGATTGGCGATCGCCACGATCTCTCCACTCAGGCGTATCAGGGCGGAGGACGTGGTATTGACCAACATATGCTGGCAACACTGCGTGATGCTGTTCTCGGGGATTTTCGCCCCGACTTAACGCTCTATCTCGATGTTACCCCGGAAGTTGGCTTAAAACGCGCGCGTGCGCGCGGCGAGCTGGATCGTATTGAGCAAGAGTCTTTCGATTTCTTTAATCGCACCCGCGCCCGCTATCTGGAACTGGCTGCACAAGATAAAAGTATTCATACCATTGATGCCACCCAGCCGCTGGAGGCCGTGATGGATGCAATCCGCACTACCGTGACCCACTGGGTGAAGGAGTTGGACGCATGAGATGGTATCCATGGTTACGACCTGATTTCGAAAAACTGGTAGCCAGCTATCAGGCCGGAAGAGGTCACCATGCGCTACTCATTCAGGCGTTACCGGGCATGGGCGATGATGCTTTAATCTACGCCCTGAGCCGTTATTTACTCTGCCAACAACCGCAGGGCCACAAAAGTTGCGGTCACTGTCGTGGATGTCAGTTGATGCAGGCTGGCACGCATCCCGATTACTACACCCTGGCTCCCGAAAAAGGGAAAAATACGCTGGGCATTGATGCGGTACGTGAGGTCACCGAAAAGCTGAATGAGCACGCACGCCTAGGTGGTGCGAAAGTTGTCTGGGTAACCGATGCTGCCTTACTGACCGACGCCGCGGCTAACGCATTGCTGAAAACGCTTGAAGAGCCACCAGCAGAAACCTGGTTTTTCCTGGCTACCCGCGAGCCTGAACGTTTACTGGCAACATTACGTAGTCGTTGTCGGTTACATTACCTTGCGCCGCCTCCAGAACAGTACGCCGTGACTTGGCTTTCACGCGAAGTGACAATGTCACAGGATGCATTACTTGCCGCATTGCGCTTAAGCGCCGGTTCGCCTGGCGCGGCACTGGCGTTGTTTCAGGGAGATAACTGGCAGGCTCGTGAAACATTGTGTCAGGCGTTGGCATATAGCGTGCCATCGGGCGACTGGTATTCGCTGCTGGCGGCCCTTAATCATGAACAAGCTCCGGCGCGTTTACACTGGGTGGCAACGTTGCTGATGGATGCGCTAAAACGCCATCATGGCGCTGCGCTGGTGACCAATGTTGATGTGCCGGGCCTGGTCGCCGAACTGGCAAACCATCTTTCTCCCTCGCGCCTGCAGGCTATACTGGGGGATGTTTGCCACATTCGTGAACAGTTAATGTCTGTCACAGGCATCAACCGCGAGCTTCTCATCACCGATCTTTTACTGCGTATTGAGCATTACCTGCAACCGGGCGTTGTGCTACCGGTTCCTCATCTTTAAGAGAGACATCATGTTTTTAGTCGACTCACACTGCCATCTCGATGGTCTGGATTATGAATCTTTGCATAAGGACGTGGATGACGTTCTGGCGAAAGCCGCCGCACGCGATGTGAAATTTTGTCTGGCAGTCGCCACAACATTACCGGGTTATTTACATATGCGGGATCTGGTAGGCGAACGTGACAACGTCGTATTTTCTTGTGGCGTGCATCCACTCAACCAGAATGATCCCTACGATGTAGAAGATTTACGCCGTCTGGCGGCAGAAGAGGGTGTTGTAGCGCTGGGTGAAACCGGGCTGGATTATTATTACACACCGGAAACTAAAGTACGTCAGCAAGAGTCCTTCATCCATCATATCCAGATTGGTCGTGAACTGAACAAGCCGGTTATCGTCCATACCCGTGACGCCCGTGCCGATACGCTGGCAATTCTGCGCGAAGAAAAAGTGACGGATTGCGGTGGCGTACTACACTGTTTTACAGAGGACAGAGAAACGGCGGGTAAATTACTGGATCTCGGATTTTACATCTCCTTTTCCGGCATTGTGACCTTCCGTAATGCGGAGCAACTGTGCGATGCTGCGCGTTATGTCCCCCTGGATCGATTACTGGTGGAAACTGACTCACCTTACCTTGCGCCGGTACCGCATCGAGGAAAAGAGAATCAACCTGCGATGGTTCGTGACGTTGCAGAATACATGGCTGTGTTGAAAGGTGTTGCCGTTGAAGAACTGGCGCAGGTAACCACCGATAACTTCGCCCGTCTGTTTCACATCGACGCTTCCCGCCTTCAATCCATCCGTTGAATGAGTTTTTTTAAAGCTCGTAATTAATGGCTAAAACGAGTAAAGTTCACCGCCGAAAATTGGGCGGTGAATAACCGCGTTTGAAATATTGTGACATATGTTTTGTCAAAATGTGCAACTTCTCCAATGATCTGAAGTTGAAACGTGATAGCCGTCAAACAAATTGGCACTGAATTATTTTACTCTGTGTAATAAATAAAGGGCGCTTAGATGCCCTGTACACGGCGAGGCTCTCCCCCCTTGCCACGCGTGAGAACGTAAAAAAAGCACCTATACTCAGGAGCACTCTCAATTATGTTTAAGAATGCATTTGCTAACCTGCAAAAGGTCGGTAAATCGCTGATGCTGCCGGTATCCGTACTACCTATCGCAGGTATTCTGCTGGGCGTCGGTTCCGCGAATTTCAGCTGGCTGCCCGCCGTTGTATCGCATGTTATGGCAGAAGCAGGCGGTTCCGTCTTTGCAAACATGCCACTGATTTTTGCGATCGGTGTCGCCCTCGGCTTTACCAATAACGATGGCGTATCCGCGCTGGCCGCAGTTGTTGCCTATGGCATCATGGTTAAAACCATGGCCGTGGTTGCGCCACTGGTACTGCATTTACCTGCTGAAGAAATCGCCTCTAAACACTTGGCGGATACTGGCGTACTCGGAGGGATTATCTCCGGTGCGATTGCAGCGTACATGTTTAACCGTTTCTACCGTATTAAGCTGCCTGAGTATCTTGGCTTCTTTGCCGGTAAACGCTTTGTGCCGATCATTTCTGGCCTGGCTGCCATCTTTACTGGCGTTGTGCTGTCCTTCATTTGGCCGCCGATTGGTTCTGCAATCCAGACCTTCTCTCAGTGGGCTGCTTACCAGAACCCGGTAGTTGCGTTTGGCATTTACGGTTTCATCGAACGTTGTCTGGTACCGTTTGGTCTGCACCACATCTGGAACGTACCTTTCCAGATGCAGATTGGTGAATACACCAACGCAGCAGGTCAGGTTTTCCACGGCGACATTCCGCGTTATATGGCGGGTGACCCGACTGCGGGTAAACTGTCTGGTGGCTTCCTGTTCAAAATGTACGGTCTGCCAGCTGCCGCAATTGCTATCTGGCACTCTGCTAAACCAGAAAACCGCGCGAAAGTGGGCGGTATTATGATCTCCGCGGCGCTGACCTCGTTCCTGACCGGTATCACCGAGCCGATCGAGTTCTTCTTCATGTTCGTTGCGCCGATCCTGTACATCATCCACGCGATTCTGGCAGGCCTGGCATTCCCAATCTGTATTCTTCTGGGAATGCGTGACGGTACGTCGTTCTCGCACGGTCTGATCGACTTCATCGTTCTGTCTGGTAACAGCAGCAAACTGTGGCTGTTCCCGATCGTCGGTATCGGTTATGCGATTGTTTACTACACCATCTTCCGCGTGCTGATTAAAGCACTGGATCTGAAAACGCCGGGTCGTGAAGACGCGACTGAAGATGCAAAAGCAACAGGTACCAGCGAAATGGCACCGGCTCTGGTTGCTGCATTTGGTGGTAAAGAAAACATTACTAACCTCGACGCATGTATTACCCGTCTGCGCGTCAGCGTTGCTGATGTGTCTAAAGTGGATCAGGCTGGCCTGAAGAAACTGGGCGCAGCGGGCGTAGTGGTTGCTGGTTCTGGTGTTCAGGCGATTTTCGGTACTAAATCCGATAACCTGAAAACCGAGATGGATGAGTACATCCGTAACCACTAATCCGTAAGACGTTGGGGAGACTAAGGCAGCCAGATGGCTGCCTTTTTTACAGGTGTTATTCAGAATTGATACGTGCCGGTAATGCTGAAATTACGCGGTGCGCCGTAGACGATAGAACCTTCCATGTTGGTATCGTAGGTTTTGTCGAACAGGTTATTGACGTTCCCCTGTAACGAGAAGTTTTTCGTCACCTGGTAGCGGGTGAAGAGATCCACCAGCGCGTAGCTACCTTGCTCGGCGCGGAAGGTGCCATACGGTGTCACGGTGTCGGTATACACGCGATTTTGCCAGTTAACACCACCGCCGACTGTCAACTCTGGCATGACAGGCAACCGATAGCTGGTGAACATTTTAACCGTGGTGCGTGGCAGATTAGGATTAACGGCGTTTCCTTCGTTATCCTCTGCAAGATAGCGCGTTGCGCCAAATGTCAGCTGCCAGTTGTCGGTAATTGCGCCGTTGAGTTCAAATTCCACCCCTTTACTGACTGTCCCATCCACCGCTTTATAGGCGGTTTCGCCGTTGCTGCCGGGGATAGGTGTACCGGTGGACTGAGCGACATTATCCTGCTCAATACGGAAGATGGCTAACGTGGTGGTCAGACGGCTATTCATCCAGTCCGATTTCAGACCCAGCTCGTAGTTGTTACCGGTGATTGGAGCCAGATATTTGCCTGAACTGTCACGATCATTTTGCGGCTGGAAAATAGAGGTATAGCTGGCGTAGGTCGACCAGTTGTCATTGATGTCAAACACCAGACCAGCGTAAGGCGTGGTGTGGTTTTTCTCCATGCTGTAAGTCAGCGTATCAACCCGCCAGTTGGTATAACGTGCGCCGAGGATCAGATGCAGCGGATCGGCAAGGGTGACACGAGTGGCAGCATATAACGATTTCATATGTGTGGTATCGTCCTGCGCCAGGCTCTGTGGTGACCAGTCGGTTTGTGGGAAATTGCCATTAAAGTTGTAGAAACTGCCAATTTCATCCGGGAAGATGTTGGCCCATGAACTGAAGTAACGATTGTTTTGTTTGCTGTAACTGCCACCAAACATTAGATTGTGCTGACGACCAAACAATTCATAACTACCGTCAGCGAACAAATCCAGCGCATCAACTTTACGTTTGCCACTGTTCCAACCGGTGCCGCCGACATGATCAAAGCCAGGTCCATAATTACTGTATGGCCCAACCAGCATACCATCCGCTTTGTTTACATAGGCATCGACATACATCATTTTGCTGTCAAATTCGACTTCAGAGTGGGTGGCATTCAGTGTCGCTTGCCAGGTATCAGCAAACCGCTGCTTCAGGGTCATAAAGACCTTGTTGATCTCTTTATCGTTGTACGCCCAGTCAGGTGCGGTACTGCGTGCGCGATCGTAACTGTTGCTGCTGCCATCAGTATTCCAGCGCGGTAAACCGCCCTAGGTTGGGCTATTAACATCAATGCGCTGATATTCGTAACCGGCTGAAAGCGTCGTAAGATCGCCTAAATCAGCATCGACAATGCCCGAGAAGAAGGTCTTTTCACTATTGTAGCGGTCCAGCCATGAGTCGTTATTCTGGTAGCCGCCGACAATTCGCGCGCGGATTTTACCGTCTTCGGTGAGTGGGCTTTGTAAATCCGCCACATACCGTTCTTTGTTCCAGCTACCGTATTCCGCCGAGACATCGCCTTTAAATTCACGACTGGTCGCGTGTTTTCGAACCATATTAATTGCCGCAGATGGATTACCCGTCCCGGTCATGAGTCCTGTCGCGCCACGCACTACTTCTACGCGTTCAAACAGTGCCATATCAGAAAGTGCGTCGCCCAGATTCCAGCGCGATTCAAAATAGGTGGGGATACCATCAACCATATAGTTATCGATCTGGAATCCGCGGGAATAATAAAGAGCACGATCGGAATCCGCCTGACTTTTGCTGATCCCCAGCGTGTTTTCCATCACTTCGCCCAGCGTTTGTAACTGCTGATCTTCCATCCGCTGCTGGCTAACAATAGTGACCGACTGAGGAATATCACGTTGAGTCATCTGCATTTTGGTACCCGCAGAGGTAGACGTTACGCTGTAATCATTTTCGCCATCATCTGGAGCTGTGGCTGAACCCTCAACAATCACCGTTTCTTCAGTGGCTGGTGCAGCAAAAGCGGCAGAAGGTAATAGTGCCAGTGCTATGCAACCGGCAAGTAGTGACGGTTTGGTGATGGCTTGATATTGATTATCCCTGTTAAATTGTGTTGAAAGCATTTGAAATCTCTTGGTTTATGTTGTCGTCAGGCTCATGCCGGAGGAGGGTGATGAGCGGTTATATTTAGTGTGCGAATAATTTTGCTTGCAAATGCAAATGAGAAATATACGCATTCATATTTGTCGTGTAAACCAAACAGAGAATGTCTTTTCAGCGCATTCGCAGGCAGAAATGGGAATAATGGCGATATATACGGCAGCAAAACGATTTTTTGCTTAAGAAATCGTGAGTTAAGGTTGAAAGAGCAGGTTTAACTCGACCATACTCTATACTCGCAGTGTGGCGCGGCGTAGCATGGCGCAACGCATGGCTATTTGAAAAAGGAAAATGTCGTGGCAGAAGAAACTATATTCAGCAAAATTATTCGTCGTGAGATCCCCTCCGATATCGTCTACCAGGATGATCTGGTAACGGCGTTTCGCGATATTTCGCCGCAAGCGCCAACGCATATTCTGATCATTCCGAATATCCTCATTCCGACTGTGAACGACGTGTCAGCTGAGCATGAGCAGGCGCTGGGACGCATGATCACCGTAGCGGCAAAAATTGCTGAGCAAGAAGGTATTGCCGAAGATGGCTATCGTCTGATCATGAATACCAACCGCCATGGCGGACAAGAGGTTTACCACATCCATATGCACTTGTTGGGTGGCCGTCCGCTGGGACCAATGCTGGCGCATAAAGGTCTGTAACGATGAGAAAAGGATGCTTTGGGCTGGTGTCTCTGGTGTTGTTACTGCTGGTGGGCTGTCGTTCACATCCGGAAATTCCGGTGAATGATGAGCAATCGCTGGTGATGGAGTCATCTTTATTGGCTGCGGGCATCAGTGCAGAAAAGCCCGTCCTTTCGACGTCTGATATTCAACCTTCAGCATCCTCAACGCTTTATAACGAAAGGCAAGAACCCGTTACCGTTCATTATCGTTTTTACTGGTATGACGCCAGAGGGCTGGAGATGCATCCTCTGGAAAGGCCACGCAGCGTTACCATTCCCGCACATTCGGCGGTAACGCTGTACGGCAGCGCCAATTTTCTGGGGGCGCACAAAGTCAGACTTTATCTATATTTGTAAAGGGGTGAATCTTGATGACAAAAATGAGTCGCTACGCCTTGATTACCGCGCTGGCGATGTTTCTCGCCGGGTGTGTGGGGCAACGTGAACCTGCACCGGTAGAAGAAGTGAAACCAGCGCCGGAACAACCAGCCGAGCCACAACAGCCTGTCCCCACAGTGCCCTCGGTGCCGACGATCCCGCAGCAGCCAGGCCCAATTGAGCACGAAGATCGAACGGCACCGCCTGCGCCGCATATTCGCCATTATGACTGGAATGGCGCAATGCAGCCGATGGTCAGTAAGATGCTTGGGGCTGACGGGGTGACTGCGGGTAGCGTCCTGCTGGTTGATAGCGTTAACAACCGTACTAACGGTTCGCTGAATGCCGCAGAAGCGACCGAAACGCTGCGAAATGCGCTGGCTAATAACGGGAAATTTACCCTGGTTTCCGCCCAGCAACTGTCGATGGCTAAGCAACAGTTAGGTTTGTCGCCGCAGGACAGTTTAGGCACCCGTAGTAAAGCCATAGGCATTGCCCGCAATGTCGGCGCTCATTACGTGCTGTACTCCAGCGCCTCTGGCAACGTTAACGCTCCGACCCTACAAATGCAGCTGATGCTGGTGCAGACGGGCGAAATTATCTGGTCAGGTAAAGGTGCCGTTTCGCAGCAATAATCCCATCACGCGCGACGAATTGCTGTCGCGCTTTTTCCCGCAGTTTCATCCCGTCACGACGTTTAATAGTGGGCTTAGTGGCGGTAGTTTTCTCATTGAACATCAGGGCCAGCGTTTTGTTGTGCGTCAGCCGCACGATCCTGATGCGCCGCAGTCCGCGTTCTTGCGCCAGTATCGGGCTTTATCACAACTACCCGCAAGCATTGCACCGAAGCCGCATTTATATCTCCGTGACTGGATGGTAGTCGACTATCTGCCCGGCGCGGTAAAAACGTATTTGCCGGATACCAACGAACTGGCAGGCTTGCTGTATTATCTACATCAACAACCACGTTTTGGCTGGCGAATAACGCTGTTGCCCTTACTGGAACTGTACTGGCAGCAAAGCGATCCGGCGCGGCGGACTGTGGGTTGGCTGCGAATGTTAAAACGTCTGCGCAAAGCGCGGGAACCACGACCTTTACGCTTAAGTCCATTGCATATGGATGTCCACGCCGGAAATTTAGTGCATAGCGCATCAGGGTTAAAACTCATCGACTGGGAGTATGCTGGAGATGGTGATATCGCGCTGGAACTGGCGGCGGTGTGGGTGGAAAATACTGAACAGCACCGGCAATTGGTCAATGACTATGCCACTCGCGCGAAGATTTATCCGGCGCAATTATGGCGTCAGGTCAGGCGATGGTTTCCCTGGCTGCTGATGCTCAAAGGAGGGTGGTTTGAGTACCGCTGGCGACAAACCGGCGATCAACAATTTATCAGGCTGGCCGATGACACCTGGCGGCAGCTATTAATAAAACAATAAGGAGAGCAGTGTGGGTCCAGTAATGTTGGATGTCGAAGGTTACGAACTGGACGCGGAAGAGCGTGAAATACTGGCGCATCCGCTGGTGGGAGGGCTGATTCTCTTTACGCGTAACTATCATGATCCTGCCCAGTTACGTGAACTGGTGCGCCAGATCCGCGCAGCATCGCGCAATCATCTGGTGGTGGCGGTAGATCAGGAAGGTGGACGCGTGCAGCGTTTTCGCGAAGGTTTTACCCGCTTACCGGCAGCACAATCCTTTGCTGCGCTGTTGGGAATGGAAGAGGGCGGCAAACTGGCGCAAGAGGCGGGTTGGCTGATGGCCAGCGAAATGATCGCTATGGATATTGATATCAGCTTTGCGCCAGTGCTGGATGTCGGGCATATCAGCGCGGCGATTGGCGAGCGTTCTTATCATGCCGATCCACAAAAAGCCCTGGCAATTGCCAGCCGGTTTATTGATGGTATGCATGAAGCCGGAATGAAAACGACCGGGAAACACTTCCCAGGACACGGTGCAGTAACGGCAGACTCACACAAAGAAACACCGTGCGATCCACGTCCACAAGCGGAGATTCGCGCTAAAGATATGTCGGTCTTCAGTTCCTTAATCCGCGAAAATAAACTCGACGCCATTATGCCTGCGCATGTGATCTACAGTGATGTTGATCCGCGTCCGGCGAGCGGTTCTCCCTACTGGCTGAAAACCGTTTTGCGTCAGGAACTGGGTTTTGACGGCGTGATTTTCTCTGACGATTTATCGATGGAAGGTGCCGCGATTATGGGCAGTTATGCCGAACGCGGGCAGGCATCACTGGATGCGGGTTGCGATATGATCCTGGTCTGCAATAATCGTAAAGGGGCCGTCAGCGTGTTAGATAATCTGTCACCGATCAAGGCAGAACGTGTTACACGTTTGTATCATAAAGGTTCATTTTCGCGACAGGAACTGATGGACTCGGCTCGCTGGAAAGCGATCAGCACCCGTCTGAATCAGTTACATGAACGCTGGCAGGAAGAGAAAGCAGGTCACTAACCCTGGCTTATGTGAGGAAGCGATGATTATCTATTTACACGGTTTTGACTCTAACAGTCCGGGTAACCACGAGAAAGTCTTACAATTGCAGTTTATTGACCCGGATGTACGCTTGATAAGCTACAGTACGCGGCATCCGAAACATGATATGCAGCATCTGCTTAAAGAAGTGGACAAAATGTTGCAACTGAACGTTGACGAGCGTCCGCTAATTTGCGGCGTTGGCCTGGGCGGATACTGGGCGGAACGGATTGGTTTTCTTTGCGATATCCGCCAGGTGATCTTCAACCCTAATTTGTTCCCTTATGAGAACATGGAAGGCAAGATTGATCGCCCGGAAGAGTATGCCGATATTGCCACTAAGTGTGTGACCAACTTCCGCGAGAAGAATCGCGATCGTTGTCTGGTTATTTTGTCGCGTAATGATGAAGCACTTAACAGCCAGCGGACATCTGAAGAGTTGCATCATTATTACGAGATTGTCTGGGACGAAGAGCAGACGCACAAATTCAAGAATATCTCCCCGCATTTACAGCGCATTAAAGCGTTCAAAACCCTCGGGTAAATGCCCTCGTCGCATCAGGTAACCTTGCCGGTACCTGATGCGCTCCGAATTCTGTAAGTCGGATAAGGCGTCCACGCCGCATCCGACAGTCGAGCATCAATGCCTGATGCGATGCTGCGCATCTTATCAGGACGACCAAACGCCCTCGATATACGCTTCACCCTATATTACTCTTCCGAATTTGCTCAAATAATAAACGCTATTTTTTGATCTCCCCCGGTAAAGTTGCCTATCTTTTAAGCAACAAAACTTGATTAACATCAATTTTGGTATGACCAATGCACCATTCATGTTATTCTCAATAGCGAAGAACATTTTCATTGCTGTAACCTGTTGTTAATTAAGAGCTATGTTAATAACCATTAATTAACAATTGGTTAATAAATTTAAGGGGGTCACGTTGACTACGCCATTGAAAAAGATTGTGATTGTCGGCGGCGGTGCTGGTGGGCTGGAAATGGCAACACAGCTGGGGCATAAGCTGGGACGTAAGAAAAAAGCCAAAATTACGCTGGTCGATCGTAACCACAGCCACCTGTGGAAACCACTGCTGCACGAAGTGGCGACTGGCTCGCTTGATGAAGGCGTCGATGCGTTGAGCTATCTGGCCCATGCGCGCAATCATGGTTTCCAGTTCCAGTTGGGTTCCGTCATTGATATTGATCGTGAAGCGAAAACAATCACTATTGCAGAACTACGCGACGAGAAAGGTGAACTGTTGGTTCCGGAACGTAAAATCGCCTATGACACCCTGGTCATGGCGCTGGGTAGCACCTCTAACGATTTCAATACGCCAGGCGTCAAAGAGAACTGCATTTTCCTCGATAACCCGCACCAGGCGCGTCGCTTCCACCAGGAGATGCTGAATCTGTTCCTGAAATACTCTGCCAACCTGGGCGCAAATGGCAAAGTGAACATTGCGATTGTCGGCGGCGGCGCGACGGGTGTAGAACTCTCCGCTGAATTGCACAACGCGATCAAGCAACTGCACAGCTACGGTTACAAAGGCCTGACCAACGAAGCCCTGAACGTAACGCTGGTAGAAGCGGGAGAACGTATTTTGCCTGCATTACCGCCACGTATCTCTGCTGCGGCCCACAACGAGCTAACGAAACTTGGCGTTCGCGTGCTGACGCAAACCATGGTCACCAGTGCTGATGAAGGCGGCCTGCACACTAAAGATGGCGAATATATTGAGGCTGATCTGATGGTATGGGCAGCCGGGATCAAAGCGCCAGACTTCCTGAAAGATATCGGTGGTCTTGAAACTAACCGTATCAACCAGCTGGTGGTGGAACCGACGCTGCAAACCACTCGCGATCCAGACATTTACGCTATTGGCGACTGCGCGTCATGCCCGCGTCCGGAAGGGGGCTTTGTTCCGCCGCGTGCTCAGGCTGCACACCAGATGGCGACTTGCGCAATGAACAACATTCTGGCGCAGATGAACGGTAAGCCGCTGAAAAATTATCAGTATAAAGATCATGGTTCGCTGGTATCGCTGTCGAACTTCTCCACCGTTGGTAGCCTGATGGGTAACCTGACGCGCGGCTCAATGATGATTGAAGGACGAATTGCGCGCTTTGTATATATCTCGCTATACCGAATGCATCAGATTGCGCTGCATGGTTACTTTAAAACCGGATTAATGATGCTGGTGGGGAGTATTAACCGCGTTATCCGTCCGCGTTTGAAGTTGCATTAATCGACGTACACTGGCTGATGTGGCATAAACGCCTTATCCGCCCTGGACAAATGGTACGAGCGGTAGGCCTGATAAGACGCGTTAAGCGTCGCATCAGGCATTCCTTCAGACTCCTCCGAATCCTTAAGTATTTCCAGTCATTCCCGCGCTTTTCATCTTCTGTCTGATAGCTGCTTTTCTCCTTCGCTTGCATGATTGGCATAACTGCAAAGAAGGAGGTGTTCCCGTGAATAAATCAATGTTGGCGGGTATCGGGATTGGTGTCGCAGCTGCGTTGGGCGTAGCGGCAGTGGCCAGTCTGAACGTGTTTGAACGGGGCCCGCAATACGCTCAGGTTGTTTCTGCAACCCCAATCAAGGAAACGGTTAAAACACCGCGTCAGGAGTGTCGCAACGTCACAGTGACCCATCGTCGACCGGTGCAGGATGAAAATCGCATTACCGGGTCGGTGCTCGGCGCTGTTGCTGGTGGCGTGATAGGGCATCAGTTTGGTGGTGGTCGCGGTAAAGATGTCGCCACTGTTGTGGGGGCGCTGGGTGGTGGATATGCCGGTAACCAGATCCAGGGCTCTCTCCAGGAAAGCGATACTTACACGACTACGCAACAGCGTTGTAAAACGGTGTATGACAAGTCAGAAAAAATGCTCGGTTATGATGTGACCTATAAGATTGGCGATCAGCAGGGCAAAATCCGCATGGACCGCGATCCGGGTACGCAGATCCCGCTAGATAGTAACGGGCAACTGATTTTGAATAACAAAGTATAACAAGGCTGTACTCTGCAATTTGGCCCCTCATTCGCTCAGGCTGAGGGGCTTTTTTTGCGACTTATTTCACCAGTTCGGGCCATAAACGCAAAGTCGTTCCGGCAATCTGCATCAGTTTTTCCAGCGATGCACCTTCGCGTGCGCTGATCGACATCCCCTGAATAATACAATTAAGGAATTCTGCCAGATGTGTCACGTCACAGTGGGTCGGGATTTCCCCGCGCGCTTGTCGTTGACATAAAAACTGCTGCAAAGTGCGCTCTTGCATCGCATGGCGTGATTTCAACGTATTGGCGATATCTCCTGAATCTGGGGAGAGGGTGGTGCAGTTGTTGATCATGAAGCAGCCTGCCGGGGTGTCTTTGCTGGTAAAGCAGTTGGCGATGGCAGCAAAATAGTCAGCCAGCGCAGACTCCACGCTTTTCTCTTCACAAAACAGCTGTGCTTCATGCTTAGCGGCAAAACGATCGATATAGCGGTCGAGAACGGCACGAAATAACCCCTCTTTGTTGGTAAATTCCGCGTATAGCGTGGGCGCTTTGGCTCCGGTCGCTTCGACGAGGTCCGCAAGAGAAGTCGCTTCATAACCGTGTTGCCAGAACAATTTCATGGCCTTATCAAGCGCGGCATCCCTGTCGAACACTTTTGGGCGGCCACGGCTTTTTTTTACACATTGTGTTGAGTCAGTTGCCATGATGCCGTTGTACCTGGTGACTGTGAATGAAAGGTTATTATAAAAATAATCACCTCCGTTCACCAGTCCAGATCCCATAAAAATAATTGCTTTCTATTTGACTGAAATTTAAAGATTTTTAAATTAATTAATGATTGTTATAAAAAATATCTTGTATGTGATCCAGATCACATCTATCATTTAGTTATCGATCGTTAAGTAATTTCTTGCGACGTCATTCATCTGCATAAGGCCACTATTATGAAAAACGTAAAAACCCTCATCGCTGCGGCGATTTTAAGCTCCATGTCATTTGCCAACTTTGCGGCTGTCGAAGTTCAGTCAACGCCAGAAGGCCAACAAAAAGTCGGTACTATCAGTGCTAACGCGGGGACAAATCTGGGATCGCTGGAAGAGCAGCTGGCGCAAAAAGCGGATGAGATGGGCGCAAAATCTTTCCGTATTACTTCTGTAACCGGTCCGAATACCCTCCATGGAACAGCAGTAATTTATAAATAAGCATTAACCCTCATTAATGCCTGCTACTGCTGATTTTTTCCCCGCGACATGCCGTGTCGCGGGGATTTTTTTTATCCAGGATTTACAGAGTTTGTGGGCTCACTTGATGACGGCGGACATCCACCGGCATCCCGGAACGGACATCCATCACATGTTGCATCACTTCAGCGTCAGTTTGTGCTGCATCTTTAAATGATTGCATTGCGCTATTCAGCGTAATTGGCAGCAGCTGCGGATCGTCATCAATCTTCTCTGACAGCGGCTGATGTACTTCAACCAGACGCGCACCGTTTGGTTCGGCAGAGACTTTTATCGGAGTGTTGATGATATTCACTTTGGTGCCTGGGGTGACCTAGCTAAAGAGTGTTTTGATATCGTCATCCCGCAGACGAATACAGCCAGAACTTACCCGCATGCCAATGCCGAAATCGGCGTTCGTACCGTGAAGCAAATAAACGCCGCCATAGGCCGCCAGACGAATCGCATGATGGCCCATTGGGTTATCCGGTCCAGCCGGCACTACCGCAGGCAACTCAATTCCCTGTGCTTTATAACGGGCGCGGATGTTTGCCGTTGGCGTCCAGGTTGGGTTTGCACGTTTGTCTGAAACGGTGGTCACCATTGTCGGTGTCAGCGTGTCACCACCTAACTGACCAATACCTATTGGATACACGGTTACCGAATTTTTACCCGGCGGGTAGTAATAGAGACGCAGCTCCGCAATGTTGATCACAATGCCTTCGCGCGGCGCGTCTGGAAGTAGGGTTGGCAACGGGATCGTTAACACGCTGCCCGCGCGCGGTACGTAAGGATCAACGCCGGGGTTAGCCTGTAACAGAGCGAGAAAGCCGACGTTATATTTTTTGGCGATGGCTTCCAGAGAACCACCGTCATTTTCCACCACATGAAATTTGTTTTCGCCAACCAGACGACTGCTCGCTGGCGGCAGCGGCCAGGTGTTGGCTTTTGCCGGTAGCGCCAGCGCCACGGCAGCGGCGAACGTAAAAAACGTTAGCCAGCGAGAAAAACGCGTTTTGATCATCACCAAAAATCCATAATAAATATAAGGTTATTGTAATAAACAGATAAGCCTGAATTATGGATGGTGACAGTGTCGGATAGTGCAGGAAAGTGCAAAGAATTTGTAAATGTTGCAGATGGGGGCGCAGAAACGCCCCCGATTTACATTAAGCGATCGCGTTCTCTTCCAGTTCACGCATAAACTGGCGTACCCATTCGATACGCGTTTTCCGCTCACTCAAATCCTGAATAAATTTCAGGCGCGTCGGACCATCAAGGCGGTAATGCTGCGGCTGTTTTTGCAGCAAACCAATCAACCAGGCCGGATTAACGTGATTCTTCTCGGCAAATTCGATCATCCCGCCTTTCTCATTACCTTCCAGCTTCCTGATCCCCAGTTTCTGCGCTTGCTGGCGCAGACGGGCAATATCCAGCAGGGTACGCGCCGGATCTGGCAGCAGGCCGAAGCGATCGATAAGCTCGACTTTGATCTCTTCCAGTTCGTTTTCCGTTTTGGCGCTGGCAATACGTTTGTAGAACGACAGACGCGTGTTCACGTCAGGGATGAAATCATCTGGCAATAGCGACGGCATCCGCAGCTCGACTTCTGTTTGCTGGCTGGTGAGATCTTCCAGCGACGGCTCGCGTCCGGCTTTCAGTGCATCGACGGCGTTTTCCAGCAACTCCATATACAGCGAGAAACCGATGGTTTCCATTGAGCCGCTTTGTTCTTCGCCAAGCAGTTCACCCGCGCCGCGAATCTCCAGATCGTGCGTTGCCAGCGCAAAACCTGCCCCGAGATCTTCCAGCGAGGCAATCGCTTCAAGACGTTTTTGTGCATCGGTAGTCATCGCTTTTGGATGCGGCGTCAGCAGCCATGCATATGCCTGATGATGTGAACGTCCGACGCGACCGCGTAACTGGTGCAGCTGCGCCAGACCGAAGTGATCCGCACGTTCAATGATAATGGTGTTGGCTGTCGGGATGTCGATCCCGGTTTCGATAATGGTGGTACAAACCAGCACGTTGAAACGTTGATGATGGAAATCATTCATCACCCGTTCCAGTTCGCGCTCGCGCATCTGCCCGTGACCGATGGCAATCCGTGCTTCAGGCACCAGTTCTGCCAGCCGTTCGGCGGCTTTCTGAATGTTTTCCACATCATTGTAGAGATAATAAACCTGTCCTCCGCGCAAAATTTCACGCAGGATCGCCTCCCGGACCACCAGGCTGTCATACTCACGGACAAAGGTTTTAACTGCCAGACGACGGGCGGGCGGCGTGGCGATAATCGACAGGTCACGCATTCCGCTCATTGCCATATTCAGCGTACGTGGGATCGGCGTTGCAGTAAGCGTCAGAATATCCACGTTCGCGCGCATCGCTTTAATGCGCTCTTTATGACGCACCCCGAAGCGGTGTTCTTCATCGACAATC
The DNA here is from genome assembly GCF_053555855.1 of Shigella sp. SIG3. Taxonomy (NCBI): domain Bacteria; kingdom Pseudomonadati; phylum Pseudomonadota; class Gammaproteobacteria; order Enterobacterales; family Enterobacteriaceae; genus Shigella; species Shigella sp. SIG3. The sequence goes on along the minus strand of NZ_JBQZXE010000004.1, from coordinate 28,904 downwards.
AGCAGGCCTAAATCTTTAAACTTGACGTCACTTTGCAGCAGTTTGTGCGTACCGATCAGAATATCGATTTTCCCTTCCGCCACTTCCGCAAGGATTTGCGTCTGCTCTTTGGCGCTGCGGAAACGGGAGATCATTTCGATACGTACCGGCCAGTTGGCGAAACGGTCGCGGAAGTTGTCGTAATGCTGCTGCGCAAGAAGGGTGGTAGGCACCAACACCGCTACCTGCTTGTGGTTATCTACTGCCAGGAAAGCGGCGCGCATCGCCACTTCTGTTTTACCAAAGCCAACATCGCCGCACACCAGACGATCCATTGCCAGCGGCTGACACATGTCGTTAAGTACCGCATTAATGGCCTGCGCCTGATCCGGCGTGGTTTCAAACGGGAAGCTGTCGCAGAACAACTGATACTGCTCACGATCGTGTTTAAACGCGAAGCCCTCTTTGGCGGCGCGTTGCGCGTAGATATCCAGCAATTCCGCCGCCACATCACGCACTTTTTCCGCCGCTTTCTGCCGCGCGCGTGACCACGCATCGCCGCCAAGTTTATGCAGCGGGGCGTTTTCTTCCGCGCCACCTGCGTAACGGCTAATCAGATGCAGTGACGACACCGGAACATACAGTTTGGCGTCGTTGGCATAGGTGAGCATCAGGTACTCGCCAGTAATGCCGCCAGCTTCCAGCGTGGTCATTCCGGCATAGCGACCGACGCCGTGCTCCAGATGGACCACCGGCTGACCAATATGCAGCTCCGCAAGGTTACGGATCAGTGTATCGGGGTTGATGGTGCGGCGAGAATCCTGACGACGGCGGGCAACACGTTCACCGAGCAGATCGCTTTCGCAGATCAGCGCCAGATTACGCACCTTATCGACAAAACCATGTTCGGCAGCGCCAATCATCAGATAACGCCCACGGTCGCTGGCTTCATCAAGACGCATAATGCGTTGCGGAGCAATTTTAATTCGTGCGAGCAGTTCACCCAGCGCTTCACGGCGACCTTCACTTTCTACCGAGAACACCACCGGACCGTCGAAAGTCTCGAGGAACTTACGCAGCGCATCCAGCGGCGCTTTTTGTTGCGCCTGAACGGCCAGGTCTGGCAGTTTCTGGAAACCTAAATTGGCATTCGCGGCTTTTGTCGGTAAATGTTCAGTTTTTAGCTGCACTCGGGGCCAGTTTTTCAGCTCTGAGAAGAGCTCGTCCACCCGCAGCCAGAGCGATTGTGGTGGCAACAGCGGGCGCATCGGATCGACGCCGCGATTCTCAAAACGCGCCAGCGTGTCAGCCTGGAAACGTTCGGCACTGGTTTCCAGATCGCCAGTATTCACGAGCAAGGTATTGGCAGGGAAATAACTGAACAGCGGCGGCAGTGGTTCGCTGAAGAACAATGGCTGCCAGTACTCGATCCCGGCAGGTAATGTGCCTTTACTCACTTGCTGGTAAATATGTTCCGGATCGCGCTTCACTTCGAAGGTATCGCGCCACTGGCTGCGGAACAGTTCAATTGCCGCTTTATCGGTCGGAAATTCGTGTGCGGGCAGCAGATTGATCGCTTCTACTTCCTCCAGCGTGCGCTGGCTGTCGACGTCAAACACCCGCAGGCTGTCGATTTCATCATCAAAGAAATCAAGACGATAAGGCAGCTCACTCCCCATCGGGAAGAGATCCAGCAACGCGCCGCGCGTGGCGTATTCGCCGTGCTCCATCACCTGGTCAACATAGCGATAACCGGCGCTGTCCAGTTGGGTTCGTAATGCATCTCGTGACAGGCGCTGACCTTTTTTCATCACCAGCGCATGACCGTGGAGAAAACTGTGTGGGCAAACGCGCTGCATAAGCGTATTCACCGGAACAATCAGTACGCCACGCTGCATCGTCGGTAGCTGGTAAAGGGTGGAAAGGCGCGAGGAGATAATGTCCTGATGAGGCGAAAAACTGTCGTAGGGAAGAGTTTCCCAGTCCGCCAGATTCATCACCATCTGATCGGTGAACTGGCTGATTTCATCATGCAAACGCAGAGCATTTTGCATATCTGGTGCAATGAGTACCACCGGACCGGCGTGACGTTCGGCAATTTCCGCTACCAGCGTTGCACAGGCTGCGCCGGTTAACTCGCCCAGCAGACGCTGCTCACCCGCTTTGACGGGCAGCGTATAACGATATTGTTCAGGCATAACGGTTGTCAGATTCTCGTTAGGATATGCCTCAACATATGGGGGCATATCTCTGATAAGCAATGCTGTTCATTATCCGTAATCGACATGGTTTAGCAAATTGAATCGCCCCGGCTGGGGTGATGGTTTAACGAGAGTAACTGACGGCAGCGGGCAGTGAAGGCGGGGAGAACAACAGATCGCTGAATGCACGCTGTGAAAGTTTTCTTACCAGCAAGCCCGCAACAGTACAGATGAACAAACTGACAAAGGGATAAACCAGCAGGAGTGTCAGTTCGACTTGCGGCGACCAGCGTGCTGCGTTCATTTGCGCAAGCAGAGTTAAGCTGAATATTTCAACCAGAATGCGATGGGTGGTGTAGATAGCAATGGTGTTGGAGCCAATCACATTCAGCAGGCTGGTGGAGCGCATACCGAATCGTTGCTCGTACTGATAAAACAGCTTCATGATCACCACAATCGATACCAGCGACAACAGCAGCGAGATAGTAAACAACCAGGCACCGACCGCCAGAACGGTAAGCAAAGAAGCCATCAGCAGATGGCGGCGCAACGGCACCTCTTTAACACAGGTCATTATTGTTGCGCCAAACCATGCGCCAAGGCTGTAATAAGGCAAATTGCGTATCACACTGTTCATTCCCCACCACGGCGTGGGAACGAAATTAACCGCCACACTCAGCAGTACAAACAAGGCGAATAGTGGCAGCGCCAGACGGCTAAAAATTTTACATACCACGAAATAGACAATTAACGCATACAGATACCACAAGCTGGTGCTGGCGGTGATCATCCCGTGCAGGAACTCACCGGTGGAATCGGCATAAGCGGCATTGGAGGCATTGCTTAAATCGCGCTCAGGTGCCAGCCACTGCACCACGCCCCAAAGCGCCAGCACCCAGAAGATGTTCCAGATCCGTTTATCGAGACAATTTCCCCACGGTACGCTGTCGATATAGCGGCGAATCAAATAGCCGGATATAAAGAAAAAAACCGGCATACGAAAGGGGGCAAGGTAAAGATTGAAATAGATCCAGCATTTGCTCAGGACTTCCGATAACGGATGCTGAAAAGTGGTCATATGCGGATAAAAGGTAATGACCGAGTGATAAATCACCACCAGACAAATACATAACCCTTTGATCTGGTTAATCCATAGCTCTTTTTGTTTCATCAGAACAACACGCTCTTTTTTAATTTACATGCGGTTGATCCTGCTGGTTATGACCCGAGGTGTAATGGGTATCTGTCTGTATTGGATGATTTTTCAGATTAAGATCAGGCGGCAAGATTGATGATAAAACATGGCAATTTAGCCGATTGATTTACGGGGGCTTTTCAGATTAGCCCTGACGATCACTTACAGTTCAGACGTTTACCCATCTTGCTTTCGCTTATATACTCGTGTCTTTGCTACAGCAACCAGACGGATTTCATGTACCAACCTGTCGCTCTATTTATTGGCTTGCGTTACATGCGTGGGCGTGCAGCGGATCGCTTCGGTCGTTTCGTCTCCTGGCTTTCTACCATCGGCATTACCCTCGGGGTGATGGCGCTGGTCACAGTATTGTCAGTGATGAACGGCTTTGAGCGCGAGCTGCAAAACAACATCCTTGGCCTGATGCCACAGGCAATTCTCTCTTCTGAGCATGGCTCTCTTAACCCGCAGCAACTCCCGGAAACGGCAGTCAAACTGGACGGCGTTAATCGCGTCGCACCTATTACTACCGGTGATGTGGTACTGCAAAGCGCGCGCAGCGTGGCGGTCGGGGTGATGCTCGGTATCGACCCGGCGCAAAAAGATCCACTAACGCCGTATCTGGTCAATGTGAAACAAACTGACCTCGAGCCGGGGAAATATAATGTCATCCTCGGCGAACAACTTGCCTCACAGTTGGGCGTCAATCGCGGTGATCAAATCCGCGTGATGGTGCCATCTGCCAGCCAGTTCACGCCGATGGGGCGTATTCCAAGTCAGCGCCTGTTCAATGTGATTGGCACTTTCGCCGCCAACAGTGAAGTCGATGGCTATGAAATGCTGGTGAATATTGAGGATGCCTCGCGTCTGATGCGTTATCCGGCAGCCAATATTACCGGCTGGCGTTTGTGGCTGGATGAGCCGCTGAAAGTTGACTCTTTAAGTCAGCAAAAACTGCCTGAAGGCAGCAAATGGCAGGACTGGCGTGACCGTAAAGGCGAGCTGTTCCAGGCCGTACGCATGGAAAAAAATATGATGGGCTTACTGCTGAGCCTGATTGTCGCTGTTGCGGCGTTTAACATTATTACCTCGCTGGGGCTGATGGTGATGGAGAAGCAGGGCGAAGTCGCGATCCTGCAAACGCAAGGCTTAACTCCGCGACAAATCATGATGGTCTTTATGGTGCAAGGGGCCAGCGCCGGGATTATCGGTGCAATCCTCGGAGCGGCGCTTGGCGCACTGCTTGCCAGCCAGTTAAATAATCTGATGCCGATAATCGGCGTCCTGCTTGATGGCGCGGCGCTGCCGGTGGCTATCGAACCTTTACAGGTCATTGTTATTGCGCTGGTGGCGATGGCTATCGCGCTGCTGTCTACGCTTTACCCTTCATGGCGCGCTGCCGCCACACAACCCGCTGAGGCTTTACGTTATGAATAAGATCCTGTTGCAATGCGACAACCTGTGCAAACGCTATCAGGAAGGCAGTGTGCAAACCGATGTGCTGCACAATGTCAGTTTCAGCGTGGGCGAAGGTGAAATGATGGCAATTGTCGGTAGCTCTGGTTCCGGTAAAAGTACCTTGCTGCACCTGTTAGGCGGGCTGGATACGCCAACCTCCGGCGATGTGATCTTTAACGGTCAGCCGATGAGCAAACTGTCTTCAGCGGCGAAAGCAGAACTGCGCAACCAGAAGCTGGGCTTTATTTATCAGTTTCACCACCTGCTGCCGGATTTTACTGCCCTGGAAAACGTGGCTATGCCACTGCTGATTGGCAAGAAAAAGCCCGCTGAAATCAACAGCCGTGCACTGGAGATGTTAAAAGCGGTGGGGCTGGAGCATCGTGCGAATCACCGCCCATCTGAACTTTCTGGCGGCGAACGCCAGCGTGTAGCGATTGCCCGTGCGCTGGTCAATAATCCGCGTCTGGTACTGGCGGATGAACCTACCGGTAACCTCGATGCGCGTAACGCCGACAGCATCTTCCAGTTGCTTGGAGAGTTGAATCGCTTGCAGGGCACCGCTTTCCTGGTGGTCACTCACGACCTGCAACTGGCGAAACGTATGAGCCGCCAACTGGAAATGCGTGATGGACGTCTGACGGCGGAACTGAGCCTGATGGGGGCGGAGTAATGGCGATGCCTTTATCGTTATTGATTGGCCTGCGTTTTAGTCGCGGACGGCGACGCGGCGGCATGGTGTCGCTAATCTCTGTCATTTCTACCATTGGCATTGCCCTCGGCGTGGCGGTATTGATCGTCGGCTTAAGCGCGATGAACGGCTTTGAACGCGAACTGAATAACCGCATTCTGGCGGTGGTGCCGCATGGCGAAATCGAAGCGGTAAATCAGCCATGGACTAACTGGCAGGAAGCACTGGATAACGTGCAGAAAGTGCCGGGTATTGCCGCCGCTGCGCCGTATATCAATTTCACCGGTCTGGTGGAAAGTGGAGCGAATCTGCGCGCAATCCAGGTGAAGGGCGTTAACCCACAACAGGAACAGCGTCTGAGCGCATTACCCTCGTTTGTTCAGGGGGATGCGTGGCGCAATTTTAAAGCGGGCGAACAGCAAATTATCATCGGCAAAGGCGTGGCGGATGCGCTGAAAGTGAAGCAGGGCGATTGGGTGTCGATCATGATCCCCAACTCGAATCCCGAGCATAAACTGATGCAGCCAAAACGTGTGCGTTTGCACATTGCCGGTATTTTGCAGTTGAGTGGTCAACTCGATCACAGTTTTGCCATGATCCCGCTGGCGGATGCCCAACAATATCTTGATATGGGTTCCAGCGTGTCAGGTATTGCCCTTAAAATGACGGATGTTTTCAACGCCAATAAGCTGGTACGCGATGCGGGTGAAGTGACCAACAGCTATGTTTATATTAAAAGTTGGATTGGTACTTACGGCTATATGTATCGCGATATCCAGATGATCCGCGCCATTATGTATCTGGCGATGGTACTGGTGATTGGCGTGGCCTGTTTCAACATCGTCTCCACCTTAGTGATGGCGGTGAAAGACAAGAGTGGCGATATCGCAGTATTAAGAACGCTGGGGGCGAAAGATGGTTTAATTCGCGCCATCTTTGTCTGGTATGGATTGCTGGCAGGGCTGTTCGGCAGCCTGTGTGGGGTGGTTATCGGCGTAGTTGTTTCACTGCAACTTACCCCGATTATTGAGTGGATTGAAAAGCTGATCGGTCATCAGTTCCTCTCCAGCGATATCTATTTTATTGACTTCCTGCCATCGGAATTGCACTGGCTGGACGTCTTCTACGTACTGGTCACAGCATTGTTGCTGAGTCTTTTGGCAAGTTGGTATCCGGCGCGGCGCGCCAGTAATATTGACCCTGCGCGAGTCCTTAGCGGCCAGTAAAGGCAGTACATTAAAACAAGGAGCGGCAATGTATTACGGGTTTGATATTGGTGGAACAAAAATTGCGCTTGGCGTGTTTGATAGCGGTCGGCAGTTGCAGTGGGAAAAGCGGGTGCCGACACCGCGTGACAGCTATGACGCATTTTTAGATGCAGTGTGTGAGCTGGTAGCTGAAGCTGACCAACGTTTTGGCTGTAAAGGTTCTGTCGGCATCGGTATTCCGGGAATGCCGGAAACAGAAGATGGTAAGCTGTATGCCGCTAATGTCCCCGCTGCCAGCGGCAAACCGCTGCGTGCCGACCTGAGCGCACGTCTTGATCGCGATGTACGCCTTGATAACGATGCCAACTGTTTTGCCCTTTCAGAAGCCTGGGAGGATGAATTTACGCAATATCCACTGGTGATGGGGTTAATTCTCGGCACCGGCGTTGGCGGCGGGCTGGTTTTCAACGGCAAACCGATTACTGGTAAAAGCTACATTACCGGCGAGTTTGGCCATATGCGTCTGCCGGTTGATGCGTTAACCATGATGGGGTTGGATTTCCCGTTACGCCGCTGCGGCTGTGGTCAGCATGGCTGCATTGAAAATTATCTGTCTGGTCGCGGTTTTGCGTGGCTGTATCAACACTATTATCATCAACCGTTGCAGGCTCCCGAAATTATTGCGCTTTATGATCAAGGCGATGAGCAGGCAAGGGCGCACGTTGAGCGTTATCTGGATTTATTAGCGGTTTCTCTGGGAAATATCCTGACCATTGTTGACCCTGACCTGGTCGTCATTGGTGGTGGCTTATCGAATTTCCCGGCAATCACAACGCAACTGGCGGACAGGTTGCCTTGTCATCTCTTACCTGTAGCTCGTGTTCCGCGCATTGAACGCGCGCGCCACGGTGATGCGGGAGGAATGCGTGGTGCGGCCTTCCTACATCTAACCGATTAAACAACAGAGGTTGCTATGCTGTCGCGTCGGGGTCATCGGTTAAGTCGTTTTCGTAAAAATAAACGTCGCCTGCGCGAGCGTTTGCGTCAGCGTATTTTTTTCAGAGATAAAGTGGTGCCGGAAGCAATGGAAAAACCAAGAGTACTCGTACTGACAGGGGCAGGAATTTCTGCGGAATCAGGTATTCGTACCTTTCGCGCCGCAGATGGCCTGTGGGAAGAACATCGGGTTGAAGATGTGGCAACGCCGGAAGGTTTCGATCGCGATCCTGAACTGGTGCAAGCGTTTTATAACGCCCGTCGTCGACAGCTGCAGCAGCCAGAAATTCAGCCTAACGCCGCGCATCTTGCGCTGGCTAAACTGCAAGACGCTCTCGGCGATCGCTTTTTGCTGGTAACGCAGAATATAGACAACCTGCATGAACGCGCAGGTAATACCAATGTCATTCATATGCATGGGGAATTGCTGAAAGTTCGTTGTTCGCAAAGTGGTCAGGTTCTCGACTGGACCGGAGACGTTACGCCAGAAGATAAATGCCATTGTTGCCACTTCCCGGCACCCTTGCGTCCGCACGTCGTTTGGTTTGGCGAAATGCCACTCGGCATGGATGAAATTTATATGGCGTTGTCGATGGCGGATGTCTTTATTGCCATTGGTACTTCCGGGCATGTCTATCCGGCTGCTGGGTTTGTACACGAAGCCAAACTACATGGTGCTCACACCGTTGAACTGAATCTTGAACCGAGTCAGGTTGGTAATGAATTTGCCGAGAAATATTACGGCCCGGCAAGCCAGGTGGTGCCAGAATTTGTTGAAAAGTTGCTGGAGGGATTATAAAGCAGGAAGCATTGCCTGATGCGCTACGCTTATCAGGCCTACAAGCGGACCACAATACCGACGAAAGAGCGGGATAAAACTTTACTGTCCTGACTCATTAGCCACATCCTTGCTAACTAAAAAACGGGCGGTAATACCACCGTCCGCTTGTTGAATTAACGTCCTGCTTTCAGCTTCTGATAATACTCTTCATAAATGCTGCTGGCTGCGCCAACGTCATTCTGCCATTCGCCATTTTTAATGGTTTCAGCATCCGGGTAGAGCGTCTTATCGTTTGCCACTTCTGGACTTAACAGCTTACGCGCCGCAAGGTTTGGCGTTGGATAACCGATAGTTTCAGCAACCTGTTTTGCCACATCCGGGCGCAGCAGGAAGTTGATCAATTTCAGCGCGCCTTCTTTGTTTTTGGCATTTGCCGGGATCGCCAGGCTGTCCATCCAGAATATGCCGCCTTCTTTCGGCCACACCACGTCAATAGGCGTACCCGCCTGGCGTGCAACGAAAGCAGAACCGTTCCAGATCATGCCGAGGTTAACTTCGCCTTCCATGTACGGGTTAGCCGGGTTATCGGAGTTAAACGCTGCGACGTTTGGCATCAGTTTTTTCAGCTCGTTATATGCAGCTTCAATCTCTTTCGGATCGGTGGTGTTACCGGAGTAGCCCAGCTTACGCAGCGCCATCTGGAACACTTCACGGGCATCGTCGGTCAACAGCAGGCTGCCTTTGTACTCTGGCTTCCACAGATCGGCCCAGCTGGTGACAGATTTCGGATCCACTGCATCACCGTTAACACCAATCGCCGTCGCACCCCAGATATACGGAATGGAGTAGTCGTTATTCGGGTCAAAAGGCTTGTTGAGCATGTCTGGATCGAGATTGCTGAAGTTCGTTAACTTCGACTTGTCGATCTTCTGGATCATCCCCTCTTTACGCATTTTATCGACGTAATAGGTTGAAGGAACCACCAGGTCATAGGCACCGTCTTTGTACGTTTTCAGCTTGGCGTACATGGTTTCGTTCGACTCGTAAGTCGAATAGATAACCTTAATACCGGTTTCTTTGGTGAACTGTTCAAGCAGTCCTGGCGGCACGTACTCGGTCCAGTTGTAGAAATACAGCGTGTTGTTGTCATCGGCGTGAGCGGCGCTCATGCCCAGTGCCAGAGCACCCGCCGCGAGCAGGTGGCGTGACCATTTTTTCATTTAACGTCCCCTGTGTTACCTTTCGTTTTATCACGAGCAATAAGCTGGCTGGCAATAACCATCACCAGCGACAGCACCAGTAATATGGTTGCCAGCGCGTTAACTTCCGGCGATACGCCGACTTTGACCATCGAATAAATTTTTAACGGCAGAATTTCATAACTTGGTCCGGTGACGAATGAAGAAACTACCACATCGTCCATCGACAGGGTAAAGCTTAACACCCAGCCCGCCGCCACCGCTGGCATTGCCAGTGGCAGAATGATTTTTCGCAGAATGGTAAATTCGCTGGCACCGAGATCTTTCGCCGCTTCCAGCATCCGCACGTCAAAACCTTTCAGGCGCGAATACACCGTCACCACCACAAATGGCAGGCAGAAGGTGATATGCGAGAACAGCAGCGACCAGAAGCCAAGCTGAATACCCAGCAGCATAAACAGCACCAGCAGCGAAATTGCCATCACGATATCTGGTGACATCATTACCACAAACAGCATTCCGCTAACGAACGGCTTACCGCGAAAGCGATAACGGTACAGCGCAACTGCCGTCAGTGAACCGATAAGCGTAGCAAACGTCGCCGAAAACACCGCCATTGTTAGTGAATGCTGCGCTGCCTGTAACAGGCTATCGTTGTTCATCAGCAGGCTATACCATTTGGTGGTAAAACCCTGCCAGTTGATGCCAAAGCGCGAGCTGTTAAAGGAGTTCACAATCAAAATAATGATTGGGATATACAGGTACGCGTAGATAGCGGTCATAAAACCGCCGCGAAGCAGTCGACCGATCATTCGAGTTCCACCTTCTTATTCAGCAAACGAGAAGCGCGCCAGTAAACCAGCAACATCAGGCCCATTACGATAGTCAGCGTAATGCTGGTGGCTGCACCAAACGGCCAGTCACGAATATTGAGGAACTGTACCTTGATGACGTTACCGATCAGCAGGTTTTTCGCACCGCCCATCAGGTCGGACACATAGAACAGGCCCATCGCTGGCAGCATCACCAGCAGACATCCGGCAATAATCCCCGGCATCGTCAGTGGAATAATGATGCGGATAAAAGTCTGTAACTTGCTGGCACCGAGATCGCGCGCCGCCTCAAGCAACGGCTTATCCAGTTTTTCGATACTGGAGTACAGCGGCATCACCATAAACGGCAGCAGAATGTAAACCAGACCGATAATCACCGCACTGGGCGTGAACATGATACGGATTGGTGTGTCGATAACGCCCAGCCAGAGCAAAAACTCGTTGAGATAGCCTTTGGTGCTGAGGAAAATTTTCAGCCCGTAGATACGAATCAATGAGTTGGTCCAGAACGGAACAATCAGCAGAAACAGCAGCAGCGGACGCACCTTGTGTGGCAGCTTCGCCAGAAACCAGGCAAATGGATAGCCCAGCACCAGGCAGGCGAGGGTGGCGATCAGCGCCATATTCAGCGAGTGCAATAGCACTTCAAAATAGAGCGGATCGAGCAGACGCGTGTAGTTATCCAGCGTAAAGACCATTTTGACGAAACTGGCGTCGTCGCGGGTCAAAAAGCTGGTGCCAATGATCATCAGGTTGGGCAGAAAGACAAACAACACAAGCCAACCGACAATAGTGACAATCACTACATTCTGGAACTTACTTGTGTTCTTCATCAGCCAGTACGACCTCCCAGCTTTCTACCCAATTAATGGCCATTTTTTGGTCGAGAGAGTGGTCAAAGTCAGGATCGTCTTCATTGAAGAATTCGCTGACCATCACCATCTTGCCATTTTCCAGTTCAACAACCGACTCCAGCGTCATGCCTTTGTAGTTACGCTCACGAACGTAACCAATCAGCCCTTCAGCGTGGTTGTCGTCGTTAATCTCTTCAACACGTAAGTCTTCCGGGCGCAGCAGAACATGCAGTTTTTGCCCCGGTTCAACGGCGAAGTTAACGTAGATATTACATTCGCGGCCTTCAACGTTGGCGCGTACGCGCTGCTCGTCGAGTCGCTCGATCACCGTGGCGTTAAACATATTAATTTCGCCAATGAACCCGGCAACAAACAGGTTTTTCGGCTCTTCGTAGATTTCACGCGGCGTGCCGTCTTGCTCAATGCGACCATCGCGCATCACCACAATCCTGTCCGACATGGTGAGTGCTTCTTCCTGGTCGTGAGTCACGAAAACGAATGTAATGCCAAGCTTACGCTGTAACGCTTTCAGCTCGTTCTGCATTTGCTTACGCAGTTTGTAATCCAGCGCTGAGAGCGACTCATCCAGCAACAACAGACGAGGCTTGTTAACCACCGCGCGAGCAATGGCGACGCGTTGCTGTTGACCACCAGAGAGCTGATGCGGTTTACGTTGAGCGAAGGTTTCCAGCTGCACCATCCGCAGGGCTTCCATCACGCGGGGCGTAATTTCAGCAGCGGGGGTTTTTTGCATGCGCAACCCAAAGGCCACATTTTCGAACACGGTCATGTGGGGGAAAAGTGCATAGCTTTGGAAAACAGTGTTCACATAGCGGTTTTCCGCCGGAACGTGGGTGATGTCCTCGTTATCCAGCATGATGCGTCCGGAATCAACAGTTTCCAGACCTGCAATCAGGCGAAGAACGGTTGTTTTACCGCAGCCAGAAGGGCCAAGCAGCGTGAGGAACTCGCCATTGTTGATAGTCAGATCCAGCTGGGGAATGACCTCTTTACCATCAAAGCATTTGCGAATTCCCGCCAATTGCACCAGCGGTGAAAGCGAACTCGGTTGTTTATTCAATTTTTTACTCTGTCCCATGTAAACGCAACGGATGGCTTACCGATGCGGGGTTTGTGGTTAACCACCTTGGTGACTCTTAATGAGGGCGGTAATTCTACGGCAAACCGCTTGAATCGCCAATCTTTGTTGTGAATTACTGGCTTAGCTTTATATTCATTAAGGTAATGCTGATAAATATTCCCGCTTGCAGGGGTAAAAGTGACCTGACGCAATATTTGTCTTTTCTTGCTTCTTAATAATGTTGTCACAAAAAGTGAGGGTGACTACATGGATAAACTACTTGAGCGATTTTTGAACTACGTGTCTCTGGATACCCAATCAAAAGCAGGGGTGAGACAGGTTCCCAGCACGGAAGGCCAATGGAAGTTATTGCATCTGCTGAAAGAGCAGCTCGAAGAAATGGGGCTTATCAATGTGACCTTAAGTGAGAAGGGCACTTTGATGGCGACGTTACCGGCTAACGTCCCTGGCGATATCCCGGCGATTGGCTTTATTTCTCATGTGGATACCTCACCGGATTGCAGCGGCAAAAATGTTAATCCGCAAATTGTTGAAAACTATCGCGGTGGCGATATTGCGCTGGGTATCGGCGATGAAGTTTTATCACCGGTTATGTTCCCGGTGCTGCATCAGCTACTGGGTCAGACGTTGATTACCACCGATGGTAAAACCTTGTTAGGTGCCGATGACAAAGCAGGTATTGCAGAAATCATGACCGCGCTGGCGGTATTGCAACAGAAAAACATTCCGCATGGTGATATTCGCGTCGCCTTTACCCCGGATGAAGAAGTGGGCAAAGGGGCGAAACATTTTGATGTTGATGCCTTCGATGCCCGCTGGGCTTACACTGTTGACGGTGGTGGCGTAGGCGAACTGGAGTTTGAAAACTTCAACGCCGCATCGGTCAATATCAAAATTGTCGGTAACAATGTTCATCCGGGCACGGCGAAAGGAGTGATGGTAAATGCGCTGTCGCTGGCGGCACGTATTCATGCGGAAGTTCCGGCGGATGAAAGCCCGGAAATGACAGAAGGCTATGAAGGTTTCTATCACCTGGCGAGCATGAAAGGCACCGTTGAACGGGCCGATATGCACTACATCATCCGTGATTTCGACCGTAAACAGTTTGAAGCGCGTAAACGTAAAATGATGGAGATCGCCAAAAAAGTGGGCAAAGGGTTACATCCTGATTGCTACATTGAATTGGTGATTGAAGACAGTTACTACAATATGCGCGAGAAAGTGGTTGAGCATCCGCATATTCTCGATATCGCCCAGCAGGCGATGCGTGACTGCGATATTGAACCGGAACTGAAACCGATCCGCGGCGGTACCAACGGCGCGCAGTTGTCGTTTATGGGATTACCTTGCCCGAACCTGTTCACTGGCGGTTACAACTATCATGGTAAGCATGAGTTTGTGATTCTGGAAGGTATGGAAAAAGCGGTGCAGGTGATCGTCCGTATTGCCGAGTTAACGGCGCAACGGAAGTAAGCGAAAAGGGATGCGGCATGTGATGCTGCATCCGGCTTAAATCCAAACTTACCCTTCGAAGAACCAATACCCGCTATTGACCAGCGCCGCGAGCATCGCGAGGAATGACGGATCTTCCAGCGCATCGCCAAAATTCTCCGCAGTCAGCGCAATGTTGCTGGCGAGTGCATCCAGTGCCGGACGGTGCGGGGAATCGATCTTCTCACCATTGGCATACACGTCGTCGCCAATGCGCAATACGCGCAGACCACCCAGGCGCACCAGCACATCACCTTGTTTCAGTGCATCGTAGATTTCATCTGGCTGATAAGGCGGTTCCGGCGGCGCGATATCCAGTTCATGACGTGACTGGGATATAAACTCGCCAAACCATTGCTTAAAGTGTTCCGGCTGGTTGATCAATTCGAGCATCATCTCACGCAGTTTATCCATCTCTTGCGGCAGAACATCCGCAGGATGAGCGCGAGGTGGAACATCCGGATCGCTGTAGTAGTTGCCGCCCAGTTCACGTTGCAGCACATAATCGGCAAATCCGCTAATTAATTCCCGCGTATTTGGCGCGCGAAAACCCACGGAATAGTTCATCGCATTTTCCAGCGCGTAGCCTTCATGCGGGAATCCTGGCGGAATATAAAGAATATCACCAGGCTCCAGCTCTTCATCGATGATGGCTTCGAACGGATCGACCTGTAACAGATCTGGATGTGGGCAGTGCTGTTTCATTTGCAGCTTTTCGCCCACTCGCCAGCGACGACGTCCGGTACCCTGAATGATAAACACGTCGTACTGATCGAGATGCGGGCCGACGCCGCCGCCAGGTACAGAAAAAGAAATCATCAGATCATCAATACGCCAGTCCGGTAGTTCACGGAACGGTCGCATCAGCGCGGCGGTCGGCTCATGCCAGTGGTTTACTGCCTGTACCAGTAATGACCAGTTGGTTTCACCGAGATGATCGTAGCTTTCGAACGGGCCGTGGCTGACCTGCCATTTGCCATCCTGGTGACTGACCAGTCGACTGTCAACTTCGCTTTCCATCGCCAGACCCGCCAACTCGTCTGGAGAGATCGGGTCAATAAAATTATTAAAGCCGCGTTTTAACACCACCGGGCGTTTCTGCCAGTGACGTTCAAGAAAATCGGGCCAGTTAAGAGTGAGTTGGTATTCCATGTTAAGCATCCACAGGCTGGTATCTGCAACCGATTATAACGGATGCTTAACGTAATGCGTGAAGTATGGACATATTTTATCAATTAGTGTTTTTTGCCGTTTCATAATGTTTCAGATTGTTCATTATGTTTTTGATTATAAACAGATTTGTGATTTTCCTTGTTCCAGCTTGTTTCACGTTGTAGCCCTTTGTGCAACGATCGGTGTAGTTAATGGTGTAGTTAATTGTGATGACCGGAATCAAAATTATGAGCAGAGCACTTAACAAACTGAGCGATACACAGCTGAGGAAAATCAACGGCACACCCGCCCAAAAAACAGCCTTTCTTAATGACGGTGGAAACCTGAGCGTCAGGCATTCAACCAGTGGCCTTTTAACCTGGTATTTCACTTACAGGGCCGGAACGGGAAGGGGGGCACCACCGGAACGCATTAAGCTGGGAAATTATCCTGATCTGAGCCTGAAATCAGCCAGGGAAAAAGCCGCCCAGTGTCGCGCATGGCTGGCAGAGGGGAAAAATCCACGTCATGAGCTTAATTACACCGTACAGGAAGCGTTAAAGCCGGTAACGGTTGGCGATGCGCTCACCTACTGGCTTGAGTCGTACGCAAAGGAAAACCGCGTGGATTATGCCGCCCTGAAAAAGCGCCTTAATAATCACGTAATACAGCACATTGGTGCTATGCCGCTGGATAAATGCGAGCTACGGCACTGGCTGGCCTGTTTTGACCAGGTGGCAAAGCGAACGCCTGTTACTGCCGGATTCTTGCTACAGACGTGCAAACAGGCGCTTAAGTTCTGCCGGAGGCGGCGCTATGCAATCAGCAACGTTCTTGATGATATGAGTGTGGCGGACGTTGGGAAAAAACCGGATATAAGCGAGCGTGTCTTAAGCACCAAAGAACTGGGCGAATTATTGCAGGCACTGGACAAAAAAATATTCTCCCCCTACTACATCGCGTTAATCCGCCTCCTGATTGTGTTCGGATGCCGGACGGTAGAACTGAGGTTATCGGAGATCAGCGAGTGGGATTTTACCGAAATGCTCTGGACCGTGCCGAAAGAACACAGCAAAACGAAGGTGGCAATATTCCGGCCCATACCGGAAGCAATACTGCCGTTCGTCACGCAGCTGGTGGAGCAGAACAGGCACACGGGCTTATTGCTGGGGGAAGTGAAACAGGAAACAAGCGTGTCGCAGTACGGCAGATTAGCGCACAGGAGGCTAAATCACCCTCACTGGTCACTACATGACATCCGGCGCACCTTTACAACGATGCTGAACGATTTAGGCGTGGATCCTCACGTCGTGGAGCAGCTTACAGGCCACCAGATGCCAGGAATGCAGCGAGTTTATAATCATTCCCGTTATCTGGATGCTAAACGCAATGCGCTGGATATGTGGACGGAGCGGTTAGGGATACTGGCGGGAACACATGAAAACGTAACCACGCTACCAGTAGCCAGAAGAAAATAATTTTTTTCGTGTTTTTTCAGTATGCGCATACTGGATATGCGAACAGATACAACGTGCAACAATGAGCAACAATGAGCAACAATGAGCAACAATGAGCAACAATGCGGAACAACTACGAACAAGAGGTGAAAAAGTGTACAGATTTATAAGTAGCTGATTTTTAACGTCTTACTGGTTTTTTATACACTAGCGAATCACTCTTTAAATAGCGAGAAAAAAGGCATGAAACAATATTTTATGCCTTTGTATTAACATGAATTTAAATGATTTTATCCTGATTATTCCTCTTTCTGTAAACCATACGGCCTCAACATTTGCCAACTCTGAATCATCCTGACACAATCAGACACATCCCAACGCAATAGAACACGAAATAACTCTTTAAGAAACGAAAGGGGGCAATAGTGTTAAGCACTGATCGGTTTATACGTGAAAAAGAATGCGAAAAGCTAACAGGCCTTAGCCGCTCATGCCGCTACCGCCTGGAAAAGGCCGGACAATTCCCATCACGTCGTAAACTTGGCGGTCGTTCCGTTGGCTGGTCTTTATCCGAGGTTCTGGCCTGGAAGGATAGCTGCAAGGCAGTTCATTAATCACGCTGGCGGCACGCAGCCGCCACACATCAATCATCTGAACACAGAGCTATAACCATGAAGATTGAATATACGCCAGAACGTGGGCGGGGATTCGTTCGCCCTGGTGAAACTGGAAAACCACAAAATTGGGGTTTTTCAGGCATAAAAAAAGCGGCCCCGAAATGGAGCCGCCTTTCTGAACAGATAACCCGCTGCGCCGTTTGTGTGTGTGATCCCAAACATAAGCACGGGGATGATAGCCGCTATCAGGCTGGTGGGCAATGCAATCAGTCTGGTTCAGTGCGTTGCCATAACTGCGAAGTTCTCTCCTTTGATGAGTATTCTTTAAGGTACTTCTCAAGGGCAAAAGAACACGGCGCGAATCGTTCTGATTCATGCTCTTTCTTTCTGCGTCGTCTTTTTCGTGCAGGTGATGTTTTTTCGGTTGATTCTTCGTTGGTCATTGTGTGCGCCTGTAAAGCAATGCGCCGTAGTACCTCACACCACGGCGCTGATAGTTTTTATCCTTTGGGTTCTATGCCGCGTTGCTGTAATTCTTTGCGGATTATTCGCTTTATCCAGGCAGCAAGAGAATCATCGCCGTCCTGTTGTTGTGCCTTTTCCATCTTTTCCCGTAAGTCAGGATCTAAACGGAACTGGAACGGAGGATTACCACGCCTTTCGTTTTTGTGTGTTGACACGTTAATTACACCTCATGTAATGTATTTATGTGTAATGACACATTACACACAATCAACACAAAAAGCAAAGCCCCGCACTGTAGGAGCAGTAACGGGGCTTCTAACCAACAACGTAAACTAGGAGCCGTTATGGTTGCCGTAAATCATATACCACACCTTGTACACACACAAACGGCCTTTGTGTGGCGTTTTCTGGCACTGAGTACCGGAGAATCCCAAATCATCCACGTAACCGCTTGGACGGAACGCGAAGCGCGTAGCCGTTGCCCGTCCGGTTGTGTTGCTGTATTCGCCGCCCGTATTCGTCAGGGGGAAACCTATGCACAATAAAACCACACCGAACGCAGCAGCCGCCGCACTCACTACGCTGATGCACGCGCTTATTGATATTGAATGCACGGCAGAGCTTGCGCAGGGAGAAGAACAGAAAGACCGGACACAGTTCGCCCTGGAATGTATCCGATACATCGCAACGCGGTCACTGAATGACGCTAAAAATATTCTTGTTGCCGATTGTGAAAATGGGGGGGGTTATGCGTGATGATCGTTTTAATTCCCTGAAACAGGAATTTTCCGGCGTTCCTGATGATGCGGCTGATGCGCTTTCGTCAATGCCAGAACTTATTAGAGCGGCTTTTTTCTTACTTTCCACGAGAGAATATAAATCAACGGGCTTGATGTACTGAATATCGCCGCCGATTATGCTGATTTCGTGACAGAGGTTATTTTAAGAAAAACGACGGACGGGGATTAATATGCGTGATATTTACCACGAAACAATAGACCGCGCATTTCTTGCACTTTCTCACAGTGAAAACATGCTGGAAATATTGCGCATATGGCTTGAAACACTTGGCGACAATGAACGCGACAAACAAAAATCAAGAATTGCCACGGCATTAATAACGCTTCTTGAGCCTGTAATAATGGAACTGCAAGAAATAGATCTATTGCACGACAGATATAAAGAACAGCACACCGGAGAATAAAAATAATGAAACTTAAATATTCTGGCTTAACTGCCAGTGGCAACACTCACCCTAAATTTACGCGCGGTGATATTTACCGCGACCAGTACGGCGGCATGGTAACGATTAAAGGCGTGGCAGAACGGCGCATCACCTACCGCCGTGAAGGTTACGAATATGATTGCGTGATGCCTGTTTATCAATTCCGGCGTGATTTCACGCTGGTACAGGCAGCGCCCCGCAGTAAACCAACCAGCAGGGAGAAAGCACGCGCCAATATTCAGGAAATAAAAAAGATGCTTAACGTATTCAGGGGTAAAAAATGAAACTGGCACCGAACGTAAAAAAACAGCCACGCGGAATAAAACACAAAGACACAGAGGTAATTATCTTTGCGGGTAGTGATGCCTGGTCGCACGCGAAACAATGGCAGGAGCAGGATGGCCCCGCATCCGGCGATAATGTGCCGCCTGTGTGGCTTGGGCCAAATCAGCTTGCCGAACTTGATGCACTGAAAATTGTTCCGGATGGAAAAAAACGCGTAAGGCTGTACCAGGCCGGAGAACTGGATTTGGTGGAGACCAAAAAGATTGGTCAGAAGCTGGCGGCGGCAGATATTCAGGACGCAAATTTTTACCCCGAAGGAATGCACGTCCAGAAGTGTGAAAACTGGCGGCGCTATCTGAATGCTGAGCGTGAAAATATTGCCGCAGGGCTTACCATGCCGGAGCAGAAAAATACGCAACTGGCACAAATGGCAGACAGTGAGCGCGCGCAGCTGCTTGCCGAGCGCTTTGATGGCGTTTGTGTGCATCAGGAAAGTGAAATCGTTCACGTATGGCGCGGCGGGGTATGGTGTCCGGTCAGCACAATGGAACTTAGCCGCGAAATGGTGGCGATCTATTCAGAGCACAGGGCCACTTTCAGCAAGCGCGTAATCAATAACGCCGTGGAAGCGTTAAAAGTTATTGCCGAACCAATGGGCGAGCCGTCCGGCGATTTGCTGCCGTTCGCCAATGGTGCGCTTGACCTGAAAACGGGGGAATTTTCCCCGCACACGCCGGAGAACTGGATCACCACGCACAACGGCATTGAGTACACGCCACCAGCACCAGGGGAGAACATCCGCGATAACGCGCTAAACTTTCATAAATGGCTTGAGCACGCAGCCGGAAAAGACCAGCGCAAGATGATGCGTATATGTGCCGCGCTGTACATGATTATGGCGAACCGGTACGACTGGCAGATGTTTATTGAGGCCACCGGAGACGGCGGGAGCGGTAAAAGTACATTCACACACATAGCCAGCCTTCTGGCAGGGAAACAGAACACGGTAAGCGCTGAAATGACATCGCTTGATGATGCTGGTGGACGTCCGCAGGTTGTCGGGAGTCGTCTTATCGTCCTGGCTGACCAGCCGAAATATACAGGCGAAGGAACGGGCATCAAGAAAATCACGGGCGGTGACCCCGTGGAAATTAACCCGAAATACGAAAAGCGTTTCACGGCTGTAATCAGGGCGGTGGTGCTGGCGACCAACAATAACCCGATGATATTCACCGAACGGGCCGGAGGTGTGGCACGTCGTCGCGTGATTTTCCGTTTCGACAATATCGTTAGTGAGGCCGAAAAAGACAGGGAGCTACCGGAAAAGATTGCGGCTGAAATCCCTGTCATTATCCGCCGATTGCTGGCGAACTTTACCGACTCTGAGAAAGCACGGGCTTTACTACTGGAACAGCGTGACGGTGATGAAGCTCTGGCAATAAAGCAACAGACGGATCCGGTTATTGAGTTTTGCCAGTTCCTGAATTTTCTGGAGGAAGCACGCGGCCTGATGATGGGCGGCGGTGGCGATTCAGTGAAGTACACGACCAGAAACAGCCTTTACCGCGTCTATCTGGCGTTTATGGCGTACGCAGGCAGGAGCAAACCGCTAAACGTAAATGACTTTGGCAAGGCTATGAAGCCAGCCGCGAAAGTTTACGGACATGAATATATTACGCGGAAAGTTAAGGGAGTAACGCAGACTAACGCAATAACAACAGACGAGTGCGACGCGTTTTTATAATTTTTTGTAATTGCTGTCTACCCTATCTACCTGAGTAAAGAAAAATACATTTAATTCAGTGCATTAAGTTAGGTAGGTAGCCTTTTTTTACTGTCTACCCACTATCTACCCTCTCTACCTGATTTTACCTGAATCAGACAGGGAGGTAGACACGGGGTAGATAGTGGATAAAAGCACTCTACCCCGCTGAAAGCAGCGCCATTACTGGCATGAGGGCCACTAAGGTAGACAAGGGGAGGCACAACTCAAAACTTTTTAAACGAGGGGGTAAAAATAAATATGCACACTTCAGGGAAATTTAATAAATCACTCAAAAAACGCAGAGACAGAACAGAACCGAAATATCGCGCGTTAGACATGACAGAGCACGCTTTAAAGGTGGCAATCAGAACGATAGACCGCCACGCGGGGGAAGGATACGCGAAAGCACATCCCGAACTGATAAGCGCATTCATGACCACGACGGCGGCAAATTTTGCCACGCTGACAGAGCGGGAGATTGCCGAAGCGGAACAGGTAACAACAATCAACGTTAAAACCGGAGAGGTGGAATCATGAGCGAACCAAAATTTGGTGAAAAATTTTACAAGCACAACGGACGGATCACGATTCTGCAAATAAGCGCAGCTACACCAGGCTGGTGGGTTGAAACAGACGAAGGATCCTCACCCGTGGCATCATGGGCGCTTTGTGTGCTTAGTTACCCTGACCGCGATGTGTATCAGGATATTCTGCCTGTGATATCCACTGACAAAGGCATGAAACCCGTAGACATCAAAAACATGGGGTTTCAGTGCGTAATGCTCACTGAAAAAATGATGGAAGAGATGAAAAAGAACAATGCCGGATCGCTTCACTGAGGTGGCAATATGACAGCACAAATTGCAGCTTACGGGCGGCTGGTGGGCGACCCGCTGGTAAAACAGAGCAGCAAGGGCACACCGGAGCCGCCAACGGAGAACTACGCAGACCTGAGAAATGCAGTAAATCGCACTTACGCAGACATGGGGCTGAGCAAATTAGCAGAGTAGGAATATCAGAACCACACCACGAAGCCGGAGCAATCCGGCTTTTTTTGCGTCATTTGAAACGGTATGGAGCACTACTGGCTTTTCGTCACGGTCCGGCATAGTTACTATCTGAAACAAACAGACACAACAGAGGAAAACGCAATGCCGATGAAATTTGATGAGATACTTAAACAGCGTGATAAATACCATGCTGACAACATGGAGACGATGAATATCACTGATTACCGCGCATTTCTGGAAACGGGGGCGCTGATTGAAAAGGATCATCATGGTTTTGTTCGTTGCGCGCTATCCGGTGAAATGCTGGCAGTAAATCCTGAACAGACAGATGCATTGATAGAATTTCTGAAAGGGATCAGAGACTGAGCACCCATACAGCACATACAGCCGGAGCAATCCGGCTTTTTGTTATTTTTTGTAAATTATTTGTTCGTGGTTGTTCCACGTTGTTCACTGAGCGGATCGGCATATTTTACCCGAACTGAATCATGATTATTCTCGCCCGTGGTGCCAGGACGCTGGGGCCACTTTCCCGCCTGTTAATGTGCTCGCCAATATTCATTACCAGGCGGGAAAACGATCGGTGCGATTACTGATTTCCTTATGAAAAACGGTTGAGTGTTTGCCGCGTCCTGGAGTTCCTTACTTAACCCCAGGACTTTTTTATGCAGAGAATAATCGAATTACGCCAGCAGAAAACCGCCATTAAAAATCAGATGCGCGACATGCTGGAGAACGCTGAAAAAGAAAACCGCAGTCTTAACGATGCTGAGGGCGCAAAATTTGACGAATTACGCGCTAAAGCTGAATCCCTCGATAAAGACATTTCCCGCCTTGAAGCCATTGCAGACGAAGAGCGCAGCAAGCCAGGTAAAAGCAGCCAGACCACTGACCCCGCAGAACTACGCAACTACATTCTGACCGGTGAAACCCGCGCATTAAGTACAGGCGTTCCCGCTGATGGTGGTTATACCGTTATCCCTGAACTGAACACCGAAATCATGCGAATGCTGGCGGATGAATCCACTATGCGCCGCATCTGTACCGTGAAGAAAATCAGCAGCAACGAGTTTAAGCAGCTTGTTTCCGCTGGCGGTGCGACCGTTAACCACGGTGAAGAGGGTAAGGCACGCGAACAGACCAGCACCCCGCAGATTAACGAGGTGAGCATTAAGCTGTATCCGGTCTATGCGTACCCGCGCACCACACAGGAAATCGTGGATTTTTCCGATGTGGACATCCTTTCATGGCTGACGGGTGAGATTGGCGACACCTTCACGGAAACCGAAGAAAGCGATCTGGTTGTGGGCGACGGTGACAAAAAAGCAAAAGGTTTTTTATCCGTACCCCGTGCAGAGAAGAACGACAAAGAGCGTGATTTTGGTACGTTGCAGGTAATTAAACCTTCCGAATCTCTGGCGTGGACATCTGCGGACCCGCTGATCGACCTGAAATTTGCATTACGTAAAAAATACCGCAAAAACGCGGTCTGGGTGGTTAACTCCACGACGGCGGCAAAACTTCAGAAGGTGAAGAACGCGAACGGTGATTATATCTGGCGCGACCGTTTACAGGCGGGTGATCCTGATACGTTGCTGGGCCTTCCGGTCGAATATCTGGAGTTTATGCCTGATAACGTTATTGCCCTGGGTGACTTCAAACGCGGTTACTACATTGTTGATCACGAAACAGGTGTTCGCACCAGACCGGACAACCTGACAGAACCAGGATTCATCAAAATTTTCACGCAAAAATATTTAGGCGGTGGCGTGGTGGATTCGAACGCGATCAAGATTCTGGAACTGCCGGAAGACGACGATTAACAGCATACAGAAGGGGCTAAAAAGCCCCTTTAGTGTTTTATGGGTGAAAAAATTATGAAGAGTATGGAAATCCGGTCATCGGAAATCACCACCAGCGGAGCCGGTACGCTGACGGGCTACGTTGTTCGCTGGGATAAGCTTTCAGAACTGTTATGGGGTGAGTTTTACGAAAAATTCCAGCGGGGGGCGTTTACTGAATGGCTTGCGGCGGGTAATGACGTTCGCGGCCTGTATGAGCATGACCACAGCATGTTACTGGGGCGCACCCGTTCCGGCACGCTGAAACTGGAAGAGGACGAAACAGGGTTACGCTTTGAACTGACCCCACCGGATACCAGTACAGGGCGCGACGTTATCGAACTGGTTAAGCGTGGGGACATCTCGGGGATGAGCTTTAGCTTTCGCTCCCGTAAGGATGTATGGGATACCACAACAGATCCATGCGTGCGCACCGTGCTGGTGGCGGAACTGTACGAAATTACCGTTACATCGGTACCGGCTTACCCCGATTCCGGCGTGGAGCTGGCCCGCCGTTCCCTGTATGAGCAGCACCCCGAAAAAATGCCGCGTGAGGATAATCGCCGCTGGTGGGCGGATTTAGCGGGGGTGTGATATGTGGCCTTTCAGACGAAAAAAAGAGCAGCGCAGCATGACGCTTGATGAATTTATGGCGCTGGCCGGCACATCGAACACGGGGGCGGGTGAGTACGTATCATCTGGGACAGCGGAATCACTCTCCGCCGTCATGAACGCCGTCACGGTCATCTCTGAGGCGGTGGCTACCATGCCGTGTTACCTGTACCTGGTACGCAATGAGAAGGGGAAGGAGGCCCGCGAATGGCTTGATTCTCATCCGGTCGATCACATCCTCAACGAGCGCCCGAACGCGTGGCAGACACCCTACCAGTTTAAGCGAATGATGATCCGCCACTGCCTGTTAAGTGGTAATGCTTATGCGGTTATTCAGTGGGGGCGTGATGGTTTTCCGGCGGCTTTACATCCTTACCCGCCGCAGTCGGTGAACGTGGAGCAGACAGGTGATCATAACTGGCGCTACTGCATCACTGACGCCTACACCGGAAACACCCGCAACTATTTACCGTGGGAGGTTCTCCACCTTCGTTACTCCACGGATGACGGTTTTATGGGGCGCTCACCTGTAACCATCTGCCGCGAATCGCTGGGGCTTGGGCTGGCCCAACAACGCCACGGCGCGAGCGTGATGCGTGATGGCATGATGGCGGCAGGGGTTATCACGTCAGGCGAATGGCTGGACGGCGTGAAGGGCAAACAGGCATTAGCCGCACTGGAACGCTACAAAGGGGCCAGAAACGCCGGAAAAACGCCCATCCTTGAAGGGGGGATGAGCTATCAGCAGCTGGGCATGAGTAATCAGGATGCCGAATGGCTGGCCTCCCGTCGCTTCACCATTGAAGACATCGCCCGAATGTTCAACGTCTCGCCGATTTTTTTGCAGGAATACAGCAACAGCACCTACAGCAACTTCAGCGAGGCAAGCCGCGCATTTCTCACCATGACGATGCGCCCGTGGCTGGCGAACTTTGAGCAGCAGATAAAAAATGCCTTGCTGGTGGCCTCGCCTGTACCTGGTATCCGGTATCAGGTGGAGTTTGACAGCGCGGACCTGTTACGGGCCACACCTGGCGAACGCTTTGCCACCTATGAGCGCGGCATAAAATCCGGCGTTATGTGTCCGAACGAAGCCCGCGAACGTGAAGGGCTGTCACCGCGTGATGGTGGTGATGAGTTCAGCCAGGCATGGAAACAGGAAGTAAAAATCAGCGAGGGAGAAAAACCGGAATGAACATAGGGCGACTGCGTGACAGGATAACGATTCAGACCCTGAAACAGACCAGGGATATAACCGGCGAAATACTCGAAACGTGGGAGGACGGTCACACACTCTGGGCAAGCGTGAACATGGTCAGCAGCAAGGAGGCCATTTCATCGGGCGCAGAGCTGGCGATTGGTACCGTAAGGATCTGGATACGGTACCGGAAGGACATCAACGCCACCAGCCGGATAAAGGTCAGTACGGGGCCGCTGGCGGGGCGTGTACTGAATATCATCGGGCAGCCGCTGCCGGATGCCGCCAGGACACGCCTTGAAATTCTTTGTCGTGAGGGCGCGGAAAAATGACAGAAGAACTTATCACCCTGGAAGAAGTGAAACTCCATTGCCGCATCGATGGCGACGATGAAGACCAGTTAATCAGCGGATACATTGCCGCATCGCTTGAGGCGTGCCAGATACACATAGGCAGGCGCTTTGATGACGGGCTGGCGTTCACGCCAGCCATAAAGATTGGCTGCATGATGTTTATCGCTCACCTGTATGAAAATCGCCAGATTGTCGCGGATAACGCAAAAACACGCGTACCCATGACGATAGGCGCACTCTGGACGGCTTACCGTGATGTGGGGGTGTACTGATGCCGTGGCAACCATTAAGACGATGCACAGAACCAGGCTGTAACAGGCGCGTTAAATCCGGCAAGTGTGAGGAGCACAGGCGGGCGGCATGGCGTGCAGAGGATGCCAGACGAGGACACCGCCGCGCGCGTGGATATTCCAGACAGTGGGACAAATACCGCGCCATGTATCTGAGTAAAAACCCGTTATGCGTGCGATGCCTTGAGAAGGGGATATATACGCCCGCCGTGGTGGTGGATCACATTATCCCGATTAATGGCGGTGATGATGTTCTCTTCTGGCCCGAATGGAACCATCAACCATTGTGCCAGGCGTGTCATAACCAGAAAACGAAATGGCTTGATCCGGCAACAAAAAGCAAGCGTGCCGCAGGTGGATTTCGTGAAGAGGAAGAACGGGCTGCTAACCGCAATAACTGGATGTATGACGCTGATGAATGAGCGGGAACAAAACCGCCTTATCCGTGGACTTATAAGGCAGCGTGACGCATGGAAGACACAGGAAACAGGGCATAAAGATAAAGCGTCAGGACGCGCAGAACGCATCACAGCGAAGCGATTAACCGACCGTGACCGCGAGGTTATGGAATGTTTCCGCAATCGCTGATGAGGCTGTATGACGGGGTGGGGGGCGTTTTCAGGACAAACCCGACCCCGCCGGGCACCGAACGCCTCCCCAAATTTTTATGCACGGGAATTTTTTGAAAAATAATCTGACGAAAAATAAGCATGGCAAGACCACCGAAAGCCCCCGCCTACCTGGATGATATCGCCGTGAAGCAGTGGCGGGAAAAATCGCGGCAGCTTGCGGAACGGGGAGACCTGACCCCCGCCGACTGGAGCAATCTGGAACTGTATTGCGTCAACTACTCCATTTACCGGAAAGCCGTTGCAGACCTTGCGGCGCGCGGGTTCAGCATTGTTAACAGTCAGGGCGGCGAGAGCAGAAACCCCGCATTAAGCGCAAAATCCGACGCTGAAAGAGTGATGATAAAAATGGCCTCCTTGCTCGGTTTTGACCCGATAAGCCGCCGTAAAAATCCACCGGAAACAGAAGAAGAGGACGAGCTTGACCGCCTGGAATAAGTACGCAGAAGACGTAAAAACGGGCAAAATTCCGGCCTGTAAACGGTTAAAACAGGCTGTTAAACGGTACTTTTCGGACCTTAAAAGCCCCCTTTACATGTTCGATCGTGAGGTTGTGGAGCGGTTTATTGCCTTTTCCAGGGTGTGCCCGCACGTAAA
This sequence comes from Shigella sp. SIG3, assembly GCF_053555855.1. Taxonomy (NCBI): domain Bacteria; kingdom Pseudomonadati; phylum Pseudomonadota; class Gammaproteobacteria; order Enterobacterales; family Enterobacteriaceae; genus Shigella; species Shigella sp. SIG3. The sequence continues at coordinate 1,420 of NZ_JBQZXE010000004.1, read as the reverse complement.
AGGACCGATGCGTGGCAGACCCATTGAGCTGGAGCCGTGGCAGCAGTTCGCCTTTGCGTGCATCCTCGGCTTTAAGGTTAAGGCCACCGGACGGCGCAAATACACGAGCGCCTTTATCGAAGTGCCGCGCAAAAATGCGAAATCCACGACCGCCGCGATTCTGGCTAACTGGTTTCTGATTATGGAGAACGGTCAGCAGGATATCTACACCGCAGCGGTGAGCCGTGACCAGGCGCGGATCGTGTTTGATGATGCGCGTCAGATGTGCCTTTTATCCCGACCGTTACGCAGGCGGGTGAATATTCAGGCGCATAAGGTGATACACCCGAAAAGCAACAGCCTGTTAAAGCCGCTGGCAGCAAAAGCGGCAACCATCGAGGGGACAAACCCCAGTCTTTCCATCGTGGACGAATACCACCTACACCCCGATAACGGCGTTTATTCCGCGCTTGAGCTGGGGATGGGCGCACGTCCCGAAGGGCTGTTATTTGCCATTACCACATCGGGCAGTAACGTCGTTTCAGCCTGTAAACAGCACTATGATTATTGCTGCCAGATCCTGGACGGCGAAGAGGTCAACGATTCAATTTTTGTACTGATTTACGAACTGGACGACAAAAACGAGGTTGATGATCCGGCGATGTGGATAAAGGCGAACCCTAATATTGATGTTTCCGTGGATCGTGAAAAACTGGCCTCAACCATCCAGAAAGCGCGGGGTATTCCGTCGCAGTGGGTGGAGATGATGACAAAGCGATTTAATATCTGGTGTCAGGGGACTACCCCGTGGATGGGTAATGGTGCATGGGCTGAGTGTGCCGGAACGTTCACGGAGGAAGATTTACACGGTCAGGAGTGTTACGCGGGGCTGGACTTATCATCAACCAGCGATATTTCCAGCGTATGCTATGCCTTTCCGGTCGGTAAAACCATTATGCTGATTTCCCGTCATTATCTGCCGGAGTTCCAGCTACAGAACCCCGCCAATAAAAACCGCGCTGTCTATCGCCAGTGGGCTAAAGCGGGCTGGATACGCACAACGCCAGGTGACTGCATTGATTACGACCGGATCAGAGATGACATCATGCAGGATGCGGAGAAATTTAATATCAGGCTGGTGGGCTTTGATACGTGGAACGCCACGCATCTCAGGACGCAATTACAGGGGGCTGGTTTTGAGGTGGAGCCGTTCCCGCAAACCTACCTCAGATTCAGTCCGGCGGCGAAATCGTTCGAAGTTTTTGTTAACCGCAGGGTGATTGTGCATCGTGGCGATCCGGTGTTGTCCTGGTCGATGAGTAACGTCGTGATGCAGAGTGACGCGAACGCCAATATCAAGCCGAACAAGAAAAAATCACCGAACAAGATAGACCCGAGCGTGGCGGCGCTGATGGCGTTTGGTACATTCCAGGCAGAGCAT
>NZ_JBQZXE010000003.1:0-98834 GCF_053555855.1 Shigella sp. SIG3 | reverse complement strand
TTCATCAGATTCATTTAAGCAAGGGTTTCTTCTTCATTCCTGATGAAAGTGCCATCTAAAAAGATGATCTTAATAAATCTATTAAGAATGAGATGGAGCACACTGGATATTTTACTTGTGAAACTGTTTCACTCCTTTACTTAATTTATAGAGTTACCTTCCGCTTTTTGAAAATACGCAACGGCCATTTTTTGCACTTAGATACAGATTTTCTGCGCTGTATGGCATTGATTTGCTGCTAATCCTGTGGTTTGCACTAGCTTTAAGTGGTCGAGATCACATTTCCTTGCTCATCCCCGCAACTCCTCCCTGCCTAATCCCCCGCAGGATGAGGAAGGTCAACATCGAGCCTGGCAAACTAGCGATAACGTTGTGTTGAAAATCTAAGAAAAGTGGAACTCCTATGTCACAACCTATTTTTAACGATAAGCAATTTCAGGAAGCGCTTTCACGTCAGTGGCAGCGTTATGGCTTAAATTCTGCGGCTGAAATGACTCCTCGCCAGTGGTGGCTGGCAGTGAGTGAAGCACTGGCCGAAATGCTGCGTGCTCAGCCATTCGCCAAACCGGTGGCGAATCAGCGACATGTTAACTACATCTCAATGGAGTTTTTGATTGGTCGTCTGACGGGCAACAACCTGTTGAATCTCGGCTGGTATCAGGATGTACAGGATTCGTTGAAGGCTTATGACATCAACCTGACTGACCTGCTGGAAGAAGAGATCGACCCGGCGCTGGGTAACGGTGGTCTGGGACGTCTGGCGGCGTGCTTCCTCGACTCAATGGCAACTGTCGGTCAGTCTGCGACGGGTTACGGTCTGAACTATCAATATGGTTTGTTCCGCCAGTCTTTTGTCGATGGCAAACAGGTTGAAGCGCCGGATGACTGGCATCGCAGTAACTACCCGTGGTTCCGCCACAACGAAGCACTGGATGTGCAGGTAGGGATTGGCGGTAAAGTGATGAAAGACGGACGCTGGGAGCCGGAGTTTACCATTACCGGTCAAGCGTGGGATCTCCCCGTTGTCGGCTATCGTAATGGCGTGGCGCAGCCGCTGCGTCTGTGGCAGGCGACGCATGCGCATCCGTTTGATCTAACTAAATTTAACGACGGTGATTTCCTGCGCGCCGAACAGCAAGGCATCAATGCGGAAAAACTGACCAAAGTTCTCTATCCAAACGACAACCATACTGCCGGTAAAAAGCTGCGCCTGATGCAGCAATACTTCCAGTGTGCCTGTTCGGTAGCGGATATTTTGCGTCGCCATCATCTGGCGGGGCGTAAACTGCACGAACTGGCGGATTACGAAGTTATTCAGCTGAACGATACCCATCCAACTATCGCGATTCCAGAACTGCTGCGCGTGCTGACCGATGAGCACCAGATGAGCTGGGATGACGCCTGGGCCATCACCAGCAAAACTTTCGCTTACACCAACCATACCCTGATGCCAGAAGCGCTGGAACGCTGGGATGTGAAACTGGTGAAAGGCTTACTGCCGCGCCATATGCAGATTATTAACGAAATTAATACTCGCTTTAAAACGCTGGTGGAGAAAACCTGGCCGGGCGATGAAAAAGTGTGGGCCAAACTGGCGGTGGTGCACGATAAACAAGTGCATATGGCGAACCTGTGTGTGGTTGGCGGTTTCGCGGTGAACGGTGTTGCGGCGCTGCACTCGGATCTGGTGGTGAAAGATCTGTTCCCGGAATATCACCAGCTATGGCCGAACAAATTCCATAACGTCACCAACGGTATTACCCCACGTCGCTGGATCAAACAGTGCAACCCTGCACTGGCGGCTCTGTTGGATAAATCACTGCAAAAAGAGTGGGCTAACGATCTCGATCAGCTGATCAATCTGGAAAAATTCGCTGATGATGCGAAATTCCGTCAGCAATATCGCGAGATCAAGCAGGCGAATAAAGTCCGTCTGGCGGAGTTTGTGAAAGTTCGTACCGGTATTGAGATCAATCCACAGGCGATTTTCGATATTCAGATCAAACGTCTGCATGAGTACAAACGCCAGCACCTGAATCTGCTGCATATTCTGGCGTTGTACAAAGAAATTCGTGAAAACCTGCAGGCTGATCGCGTACCGCGCGTCTTCCTCTTCGGCGCGAAAGCGGCACCGGGCTACTACCTGGCGAAGAATATTATCTTTGCGATCAACAAAGTGGCTGACGTGATCAACAACGATCCACTGGTTGGCGATAAGTTGAAGGTGGTGTTCCTGCCGGATTATTGCGTTTCGGCGGCGGAAAAACTGATCCCGGCGGCGGATATCTCCGAACAAATTTCGACTGCAGGTAAAGAAGCTTCCGGTACCGGCAATATGAAACTGGCGCTCAATGGTGCGCTTACTGTCGGTACGCTGGATGGTGCGAACGTTGAAATCGCCGAGAAAGTCGGTGAAGAAAATATCTTTATTTTTGGTCATACCGTGGAACAAGTGAAGGCTATTCTGGCCAAAGGCTACGACCCGGTGAAATGGCGGAAGAAAGATAAGGTGCTGGACGCAGTATTGAAAGAGCTGGAAAGCGGTAAATACAGCGACGGCGATAAGCATGCCTTCGACCAGATGCTGCACAGTATCGGCAAACAGGGCGGCGATCCGTATCTGGTGATGGCGGATTTCGCAGCCTATGTTGAGGCACAAAAGCAGGTGGATGTGCTGTACCGCGACCAGGAGGCCTGGACTCGCGCGGCGATCCTCAATACCGCCCGCTGCGGTATGTTTAGCTCGGATCGCTCTATTCGCGATTATCAGGCTCGTATCTGGCAGGCAAAACGCTAAGGAAGCTCGATGGAAAGCAAACGTCTGGATAATGCCGCGCTGGCGGCGGGGATTAGCCCCAATTACATCAATGCCCACGGTAAACCGCAGTCGATTAGCGCCGAAACCAAACGGCGTTTGCTTGACGCGATGCATCAACGTACCGCCACGAAAGTGGCGGTAACGCCAGTCCCGAATGTCATGGTTTATACCAGCGGCAAAAAAATGCCGATGGTGGTGGAGGGCAGCGGCGAATATAGCTGGCAGCTGACCACCGAAGAAGGAACGCAGTACAAAGGCCATGTAACGGGGGGCAAAGCGTTCAATCTACCGACGAAGCTGCCGGAAGGTTATCACACGCTAACACTCACCCAGGACGACCAGCGCGCGCATTGCCGGGTGATTGTCGCCCCGAAACGTTGTTACGAACCGCAGGCTTTGCTGAATAAACAAAAGCTGTGGGGTGCCTGCGTTCAGCTTTATACGCTGCGATCGGAAAAAAACTGGGGTATTGGGGATTTTGGCGATCTCAAAGCGATGCTGGTGGATGTGGCAAAACGTGGCGGGTCGTTCATTGGCCTGAACCCGATTCATGCGCTCTATCCGGCAAATCCGGAGAGCGCCAGCCCATACAGCCCGTCTTCTCGCCGTTGGCTGAATGTGATTTATATCGACGTTAACGCCGTTGAAGATTTCCATCTTAGCGAAGAGGCTCAGGCCTGGTGGCAGTTGCCGACCACGCAACAGACGCTGCAACAGGCGCGCGATGCCGACTGGGTCGATTACTCCACGGTTACCGCCCTAAAAATGACAGCATTACGAATGGCGTGGAAAGGTTTCGCGCAACGTGATGATGAGCAGATGGCCGCGTTTCGCCAGTTTGTTGCAGAGCAGGGCGACAGCCTGTTCTGGCAGGCAGCCTTTGATGCGCTACATGCCCAGCAAGTGAAAGAGGACGAAATGCGCTGGGGCTGGCCTGCATGGCCAGAGATGTATAAGAACGTGGATTCACCAGAAGTGCGTCAGTTCTGCGAAGAACATCGTGATGACGTCGATTTTTATCTCTGGTTGCAGTGGCTGGCTTACAGCCAGTTTGCCGCCTGCTGGGAGATAAGCCAGGGCTATGAAATGCCGATTGGCTTGTATCGTGATCTGGCGGTTGGCGTAGCGGAAGGTGGGGCGGAAACCTGGTGTGACCGTGAACTATATTGCCTGAAAGCATCGGTTGGCGCGCCGCCGGATATCCTCGGCCCGTTGGGGCAGAACTGGGGATTACCGCCAATGGACCCGCATATCATCACCGCGCGTGCCTATGAACCGTTTATCGAGCTGTTGCGTGCCAATATGCAAAACTGCGGCGCATTACGAATTGACCATGTGATGTCGATGCTGCGTTTGTGGTGGATACCGTATGGCGAGACGGCAGATCAGGGCGCGTATGTTCACTATCCGGTGGATGATCTGCTCTCGATTCTGGCACTCGAAAGTAAACGTCATCGCTGTATGGTGATTGGTGAAGATCTCGGTACCGTACCGGTAGAGATTGTCGGTAAGCTGCGCAGCAGCGGTGTGTACTCTTACAAAGTGCTCTATTTCGAAAACGACCACGAGAAGACGTTCCGTGCACCGAAAGCGTATCCGGAGCAGTCGATGGCGGTTGCGGCGACACATGACCTGCCAACGCTGCGTGGTTACTGGGAGAGCGGGGATCTAACGCTGGGCAAAACCCTGGGGCTGTATCCGGATGAAGTGGTACTGCGCGGTCTGTATCAGGATCGCGAACTGGCGAAGCAAGGGCTGCTGGATGCACTGCATAAATATGGTTGTCTGCCAAAACGTGCCGGGCATAAGGCATCGTTGATGTCGATGACGACGACGCTGAACCGTGGTTTGCAGCGCTACATTGCCGACAGTAACAGTGCTCTGTTAGGACTACAGCCGGAAGACTGGCTGGATATGGCCGAACCGGTGAATATTCCTGGCACCAGTTACCAGTATAAAAACTGGCGACGCAAGCTTTCCGCAACGCTTGAGTCGATGTTTGCCGATGATGGCGTGAACAAGTTGCTGAAGGATTTGGACAGACGGCGCAGAGCTGCAGCGAAGAAGAAGTAGAGTGCGGTTGATGTCGGATGCGATGCATCCGGCAGTCAGTGTTATCAAATCACCATATTCAGCAGCAGACAGCCTACCAGACCGCACACCGAGATAATGGTTTCCAGCATCGACCAGGATTTGATGGTCTCGCCGATAGTCAGGTTAAAGTACTCTTTGAACAGCCAGAAGCCCGGATCGTTCACATGAGAGAAAATCACACTACCGGAACCCACCGCAATAACCATCAGCTCTGGGCTAACACCCGTCGTTGCAATCAGCGGTGCCGCGATACCACCCGCAGTGATTGCCGCAACGGTTGCGGAACCCAGCGCGATACGCAGTACGGCAGCAATCGACCAGGCCATCAGCAGCGGAGAAATGTTGGTTTCGTGCATCATGGAAGCAATGTATTTGTCCACGCCGCTGTCTACCAGCACCTGCTTGAACGCACCGCCACCACCGATGATCAACAGCATCATCGCAATGATTTTGATGGAAGAAACCAGCGTGTCGTTAATCTGATCCATTGAACGACCACGGTTCAGACCAAAGGTGAACATCGCAATCAGCACGGCAATCAGCGTTGCCATTACCGGGTCACCGAGGAACTCCGCTACCGGCAGGAAAGCGTGACCTTTCGGCAGGATCATTTCGGCAATCGCACGCATCGCCATCAGTACAACCGGCACCAGAGAGGTCCAGACGCTGACGCCAAAGCTCGGCATCTCTTCTTCGCTGAAGGTTTTCGCGCTGTAGAGACCTTCCGGGATTGGCTTATCGATACCTTTCAACACGCGAGCGTAAACCGGACCGGCGAGAATCACGGTCGGGATTGCCAGAATAGTACCGTACAGCAGGGTTTTACCCATATCGGCATTGAAAATGGTGGCAATCGCAGTCGGGCCCGGATGCGGTGGCAGGAAGCCGTGGGTCACAGACAGTGCAGCCGCCATTGGTACACCAACATACAGCAATGGAATATTCGCGGAAGCCGCGATGGTAAACACCAGCGGCAGCATCAGCACGAAGCCCACTTCATAGAACAGGGCAAAACCAACGGTAAAACCGGTTAACACCACCGCCCACTGGATGTGCTTTTTACCAAATTTGGCAATCAGCGTGGTGGCGATACGTTGTGCGCCACCGCAGTTTGCCAGCATTGCGCCAAAACCCATGATCAGGGCAAGGCTACCGAGCGTCCCGCCGACACCGGCTTTGATGGAGCCAATAACTTTATCCAGCGGCATTCCTTGCATTAATCCAACAGCAAGCGCCACGAGGACGAGAGCGATGAAGCCGTTCATTTTGAAGCGGATCATCAGGAGCAACAACAAGATTACACCGATAGCAACAATGACTAATGGCATGATTTACCTGGCCTTTCATTTGTTATGGGTAATGTCAATTTTCTGACGACAAACTCTAATTATCCCAATCGGGAACAGAGATATTGCGGCACCACGACTGATACCCACTAAAACTAATTATTGTAGTCAGATGTCAGGAGTATGTTTGGTACCCATGTGAATGATACGGGTAACATCTGGCGTTTGAGAATCACCAGAGCGGGGTAAATTTAAATTATGAGAGGTTGGTCATATTATCGCGGGGAAACGAAGGGAGGGATTTGCCAAAGCAATGCTGTGCCAACGTCTGGCACATGTTCAACGTAGGCCCGAAATGACGCTTTAGCGTCGCATCGGGCAATCTACAAAAGAGGGGATAACTTAGTAGTAGGAGTGTTCGCCGCGCTGGTGTTCGGTGAGATCGCGCACACCTTTCAGCTCCGGGAATTCGTTCAGCAGCTGCTTCTCGATCCCTTCTTTCAGCGTCACATCGACCATGGAACAACCGTTACAGCCGCCGCCAAATTGCAGAATGGCGTAACCGTCTTCGGTGATTTCCATCAGCGAAACGCGACCACCGTGACCAGCAAGCTGTGGGTTGATCTGCGACTGCAGCATATACTCCACGCGCTCCATCAGCGGTGCATCGTCTGCCACTTTACGCATTTTGGCGTTCGGGGCTTTCAGCGTTAACTGAGAACCCAACTGGTCGGTAACAAAGTCGATCTCTGCATCTTCCAGGTATGGTGCGCTTAACTCATCAACATACGCGGTCAGCAGGTCAAATTTCAGGGCAGTGTCGGTGGCTTCCACGGCATCCGGCGGACAATAAGAAACACCACATTCAGCGTTAGGCGTGCCAGGGTTAATCACAAATACGCGGATTTGTGTCCCTTCTTCCTGATTTGCCAGCAGTTTGGCAAAGTGCGCTTGTGCAGCATCGGAAATACGGATCATAGTAATGGCCTAATAGTTGACTATTTTAGTTGGTTATAATACGCCCATCATCGAGGCTCTACAAGGTTCGACAAAGGCACCAGACCTGGACAGTCGCCGCACCATTGCGTAAAAGCAACTGCGCAATCTCTGCGACGGTACTTCCGGTGGTAACGACATCATCCACAATCACCATATGGCGACCTTGCACGGGCAATTCAAGACGAAAGGCATTTTTCAGGTTGCGCTTGCGCAGCCGGGCACTGAGAAAATGCTGGGTCGCAGTGGCCCGTGTACGTGTGACGGCTTCGCTATCCCATTGGCAGTGCAACCAGCGTGATAACGGCTGACACAGCAAATCGCTCTGATTAAATCCCCGACGCCAGTGACGCCGCTGCCATAACGGAACGCTGATGATGCGATCCGGCAATTGCAACCCGGTGGTGCGACGAGCGTGTAAGACTTCCAATAGTAACAGACGTGACAGGGCGCTGGCGATTTCACTGCGCCGGGAAAATTTAAGCTGGTGGATAAGCGGACTTAACGGCGGCGCATAGTCGGCAACCGTGACCAGTCTTTGCCAGGGCGGCGGTTTTTGCAGGCAGCGACCGCAGGGAAGATGGGAGTGTGTGGCGGGTAATCCACATTGTGGGCATAACGTTTTATCTGTGCGGGTGGCGCGTGAACAGACCGAACAAATCCCCCAATGACCTAACGCCAGTGGCATTCGGCATAGCCAGCATAATCCCGGTACTGTTAGCATATGTTCATCCTTGTAAGTCAAAAGAGAACAATAGCGGATGAATAACATCTGGTGGCAGACCAAAGGTCAGGGGAATGTTCATCTTGTGCTGCTGCACGGATGGGGACTGAATGCCGAAGTGTGGCGTTGCATTGACGAGGAACTTAGCTCGCATTTTACGCTGCACCTTGTTGACCTGCCCGGCTTCGGGCGTAGCCGGGGATTTGGTGCGCTGTCACTTGCTGATATGGCCGAAGCCGTGCTGCAACAGGCACCTGATAAAGCCATTTGGTTAGGCTGGAGTCTGGGCGGGCTGGTGGCAAGCCAGATTGCGTTAACCCATCCCGAGCGTGTTCAGGCGCTGGTCACCGTGGCGTCGTCACCTTATTTTAGTGCTCGTGACGAGTGGCCGGGGATAAAACCGGACGTGCTGGCGGGATTTCAGCAGCAACTCAGTGATGATTTTCAGCGTACAGTGGAGCGGTTCCTGGCGTTACAAACCATGGGGACTGAAACGGCGCGCCAGGATGCGCGGGCGTTGAAGAAAACCGTTCTGGCGTTACCGATGCCGGAGGTTGACGTGCTTAATGGCGGGCTGGAAATCCTGAAAACGGTCGATCTCCGTCAGCCGCTGCAAAACGTGTCCATGCCGTTTTTGCGATTGTATGGCTATCTCGACGGTCTGGTGCCGCGCAAAGTGGTGCCGATGCTGGATAAACTTTGGCCTCACAGCGAATCATATATCTTCGCCAAAGCGGCCCATGCGCCGTTTATTTCGCATCCGGTCGAGTTTTGTCACCTGCTGGTGGCGTTGAAGCAGAGGGTGTTGGTGGTAAGTGAGAGCTAATTATTGTGGGTCGATTAAATTCACCAGTTTACTGATAACTTCACTAATCAATTTTTCATCGGCAACGGTATGAAATTTAGCGCCACGGGCAATAAGATCGACGGCTTTTAGCTGGTGACAAAGTACAACGCCATGCAGGTTACCGGTTTGCGTATCACAGGGGAGGACGTTCACCGTCACCCCTGTGGAACGTGCTGCATTTGCCCCTGTTGAAATCGGGCAGCACATAGCAACTTTTAAAACATTGTTGAGTTTTTTGTCCGTTACCACAATGCAATAATGTGGCCCCTGAAGTTCATGCCCGGCAACCGGATCAGGGTTAAAATACCAGATCTCACCACGATGTGGCGTCCGTGCCTTTACCATGCTTCATTACCTTTTTTCCCTTCAGCCCATCCTTCTGTGGACTGATTTAGCTCCGTAATTTCGCTTTCATCGATTTGGCTCAACAACTGCGCGACGGTAAGACGCCCACGCGGTTTGTGCTCTGTGGCGCGCAAATTAACGCTATCGCCTTTTTTCTCCACGGTAAGCTCTGTGCCCGGTGACCAGCCAAGATCGATGGCAAGATCTCGTGGGATAGTAACGATCATGGCTCCTCCTTGTTGCCGTAATTTCACTGTCTGCATATCAGTTCCCTAAGTGCTACTTTGTGTTACATGCAAGATAGCACAAAGTAGCACTTAAGCAGGGTAGAGTATCTACTGACTCGCCGCAGCCAACTCTTCTTCTGACAGCCCGGTAAATCGCATGATGTCTGCAAGAGGGACTCCGGATTCAAGCATTATTTTGGCTATATGCAGGGCTTTGGATTGTTCCCCCTCCTGCCGCAATCTTTCCGCAATAGTCATTAAACTCTCCTTGTGTTTCGGTGAACGTTCGGCAACGCCGTCGATAAAATCGTTAAAACGTACAGCGTCGCCAGTTTGCAGTATGTAATTAAACAGCCCTTTGATTTGTCTGTCATTAGCGTATCCACTACTTAATAAGCAGGCCATTTGCTCTACCAGCCCCATCAGATCGCGTTGACGAATATGTTTTTGAATTAACTCCAGCAGCGCCATACGTCGGTGCTGCATGATTTCATCATCAGGCATGACGGTGACATCAATCAGCGGAAATGCGGAGGCATAAAGCTGCCTTGCCAGTTTGGGATCGGCGAAACAATCCAGCCAACACAGCGAATAGGGATAGGGGCTTTCAATACCGTGGTAAAACAACAATGGCACCACCATCGGCAACGTTTTGTATCCAGCATCAAGGTGATTTTGCATTGCGGCAATAGCGTAACGCATCATGCGAAATGCGATCAGTTTGTTTGAGGTGCTTTGATGTTCAATCAGACAATAGATGTATCCTGGTCCTTGTTCCGTTTTCACCGACCACAGCACATCGGAATAGCTTTCACGCAGATCGTCATCAATAAAGCTGCTCGACTCCAGCTTGAGGGTTTTCATATCACAGAGCGCGTGAATGGGTGCCGGTAAATGAAACGCAAGAAAATCGCGTGCCGTCTCCGGTTGGCGTAAAAAGAGTTTGAACAGCGCATCATGTGGGGTGGAACTCTGCTTTTTACTCATGGCGTTCCTTCACCTGTTGTTTGAATGCCGCGACTCTACGCGCCACTCCACATCTGTGCATTAGCGAGTTTTCATCCCTGCGAGACGCTTTCAGAGGAACTTACGTTGCGCTGCAAGAATTGCATTTTTATGGAAAGCCGCACGCAAAAAAGCCCGGATGCAAACGCATACCGGGCTTTTCAAAACAGGCGATGGAGTATGGTTAACGCAGCGCCCACCACTCGCGCAGACAGGCTTTGCCTTCCGGGCAGCTTTTACAACTGCCAGAGAGGCAGCCGTCAGGTTCTTCCTGAATCCGCACGGCTTTGCCCATGCTTTCCAGCTGTTGCAGCATGGCGTTAATCATTGGCTGCGGAGTGTTCAATGTCTGGCTTATCTGGGTCGCTTCCATACGGCCCCGTAACGCCAGCAAATCACGTACCTGAATAAGTGAAGCCATTAATGGCAATCACCGGTGGTGCTGGCTGCGCAGCAACTGCTTACCGACTTGCGGGTTGCCAGCAGTTCGATATCCACCCGGCTACGCGCGCGGCGCAGCAGACCGATAACTACGATGTTAAACAGGATTACCGCCAGAATGCACACCAGGCTGTAAGTTGGGTGCTGACTGTAGCTGGCGACCTGATAGAACAATGTTGCCAGTGAGTAAGCGATATTCAGCCCCCACAGGATGGAGAAGCCCATCCAGCCACGGCTTGATTCACGGGCGATGGCTCCCATCACCGAGATACATGGTACATACAGCAGGACGAAAATCAGGTAGCTGTATGCGGCAGCTGCGCTACCGAATTTCTGATCCATCACGCCCATCGCCCCGGTACCCATTTCACCGTCGCCTTTGCTAGCTTCAATGGGGTTCATCAGTACGCTAAGGCTGAAGGTGTCTTTCAGGCTCTGCCAGGTTTCATCTACCGCACTGAACAGCTCTTCACCGAGGTTGAATTCCGCCGGATTGAACTCTTCGTCCTGAATATTTTCTGCGGTGTAGAGGGTGTTGAGCGTACCCACCACCACTTCTTTTGCCATTGCGCCCGTAAACAGGCCAACCGTTGCCTGCCAGTTATCTTCATGTACGCCAATCGGCTTGAAGACAGGGGTTATCACCCGGCTGACGGAAGCCAGCGCCGAGTCGTTGATGTTATCGACGATTTTCCCGCTCAACGAGAAGCTGTTGAAAGCGCTCAGGAAAATGCTGACGATGATAATCACTTTACCAGCACGCAGAACGAAGCCCTTCAGACGCTGCCAGGTCTGGATAATCAGGCTTTTAACGTGTGGTACATGGTATACCGGCAGCTCCATGACAAACGGCGTTGCTTCACCGCGCATGATGGTGTACTTGAGCATCAGGCCAGTCAGCACCGCCATCACGATACCGAGCATATACAGCGAGAAAACCGCCAGGGCACCGTTCTGCCCGAAGAAGGCAGCCGCGAATACTGCGAAGATAGCCAGACGCGCGCCGCAGGACATAAACGGTGCCATCATGATGGTCATCAGACGTTCACGCGGTGCATCAAGCGTACGTGCGCCCATTACCGACGGTACGTTACAACCGAAACCGACGATCAGCGGCACAAAGGATTTCCCCGGCAAGCCCAGCGCCTGCATCAGGCGGTCCATCACAAACGCTGCACGCGCCATATAGCCGGAGTCCTCAAGGAAGGAGAGGAACAGGTACATCATGCCGATCTGCGGCACCAGTGGCAGCACGGTGTTAATACCGCCACCCATGCCCTGGGCGAGGAAGATAGTCAGCCAGTCCGGGAAGTGGAGCGTGTAGCCAATCCATTGAATACCATGCACAAATAGCGCCACGGAGCCGACGTCAAACAGCGGCTGTAACGCCCCGCCGATGTTGATAGCCAGCAGGAACATCAGGTACATCACAAAGAGGAAAATCGGCAGACCGAGGAAACGGTTGAGCACGATTTTATCTACCGCAGTGGTGAAACGGCTGGGTTCTGCCGTCAGGGTGTTGCTTACCACATCACAGATGGCAGCAATGCACTGGTAACGCGCATCGGCAATGTGCAGCGCCGGATCATCCATTTCATTACGCAGACGGGCGAGGGTGGCATCCAGATGCTGCGACGCTTCACCGGCGTAGGCGCGGCTGTAGATATCGCCTTCCAGCATTTGCAGGCCCAGCCAGCGACGTTGTTTCAGCGGGATGTCGGAAGGCATCACTTTTGCCAGTGAATCTGCTTCGTTGAGTAGCGGCTGTGCGTAATGCACCAGTTCCACATTCTCGTTAGCTTTATAGCGATCAATCGCCAGCTTGAGCGCTTCAATACCGCGACCACGGGTTGAAACCAGCGGGATCACCGGGCAGCCAAGACGTGCCGATAGAGCATCAATTTCAATACGAATATTTTGCTTCTCGGCAATGTCGAGCATGTTCAGCGCCACGATGCAGGGAATGCCGAGTTCCAGCAGTTGCAGCGTCAGGTACAGGTTACGCTCAAGGTTAGACGCATCCACCACGTTAATCAGCAGGTCGGCGTCGCCACTCAAAATGTAGTGACAGGCGATTTGCTCATCGAGCGAGGTCTGCGATGAGATGGTGGTCAGAGAATAGGTGCCGGGCAGGTCCACCAGCGTGACCTGATGATCGGTGGTGGAGAATTGCCCTTCTTTACGTTCGACGGTAACGCCAGCCCAGTTACCTACACGCTGACGTGCGCCAGTGAGCTGGTTAAATAAGGTTGTCTTGCCAGAATTTGGATTACCAATTAAGCCAATGGTTAATTTTTTCATTGTTGTTATCACCGTATTAACAGGAAACCGCTTCCACTTCTAATAAGGCCAGATCTTTTTTGCGTAATACCAGGCTCACACGACGGGTTTCGATATGAATGGGGTCGCCGAGTGGAGCGACGCGCACCACATCAAAAGAGGAGCCAGGTAACATGCCTAGAGAAAGCAGTTTTTGGCGATATGCCGGGCTGATTTCACGGGAAAAGCCAGTGATTTTCCACGCAGTATCTGGAGTGTATTGCATAGGTGCCTACTTGTTTCTCATTAACTGGATAACTACCTCATGGGGCGTTTGACCGCGACATGAGACCAGATGATTTGCCAACAAAGGAGAGATTAAATAATCAACAACACAATGATAATGAGAATGGTTTCTATCAGCAATACTTAAAATGTGTACGAATGTTGGTTTGAATAATAATCTGACTCAATGTTGATGTGGCTCAAGGTTATATCGCAGCGAAAATATAATTCGAATAGTGAGTTACCCGGACTGGCTAATGTTTAATTAAGGTTTCAGTTGTTAATGAAGTGATAAATATTAACGGAGTATATTGTGAGTTTGGCTGTGGAATAAAAGTGCCGGAGATATTCTCCGGCACTTTTATGTCAGGCAAAGCGTTCGTTGCCAGATGCGGCGTGAACGCCTTATCGCGCAGGTTTAGGGGCCAGTCCGGGCGTTTAACGTTTTTTACCCATCGCTGCCGCCAGCGCATCCATCATCGCGCTATTACCGGCAGGCTGCGCTTCACGACCGCGTGGTTTGGCTGCCGGGCGGTTGTTTTGCGGGCGTTCATTACCGCCGCCGCGACGAGAGTTGGTTTCGCCAGGCTGCTCGTCCAGACGCATAGTCAGGGCGATACGTTTACGCTGAAGATCCACTTCCAGCACTTTCACCTTCACAATGTCGCCCGCTTTCACCACGGTATGCGGATCTTCCACAAACTTGTTCGACAATGAAGAGATGTGAACCAGGCCGTCCTGATGCACGCCAATATCGACAAACGCGCCAAAGTTGGTGACGTTGGTCACTGCGCCTTCGAGGATCATACCCGGTTGCAGGTCGTTCATTGTCTCGACGCCATCGGCAAACTGAGCGGTTTTAAATTCCGGACGCGGATCGCGACCCGGTTTTTCCAGCTCTTTGATGATGTCAGTTACTGTCGGCACACCGAATTTTTCATCAGTAAAGTCAGACGCTTTCAGGTTACGCAGTTCGCTGCTGTTACCCATCAGATCTTTCAGTGCCTGCTGTGTTGCTGCCAGAATGCGTTCCACCACCGGATAGGCTTCCGGATGAACGGTAGAGGCGTCCAGCGGGTTATCACCGTGGTTAATGCGCAGGAAGCCCGCGCACTGCTCGAAGGCTTTCGGCCCCAGACGGCTGACTTTCAGCAGTTGCTGACGGTTCTGGAACTGGCCGTTCTCATCGCGCCAGGCCACGATGTTTTGCGCCATCATGCGCGTCAGGCCCGCCACGCGGGTTAATAGCGGAACAGAAGCGGTGTTGAGATCGACGCCAACGCCGTTTACGCAGTCTTCTACTACTGCATCCAGTTTGCGGGCCAGTTGCGTCTGGCTGACGTCATGCTGATACTGACCTACGCCGATAGATTTCGGATCGATTTTCACCAGCTCCGCCAGCGGATCCTGCAAACGGCGGGCGATAGATACCGCACCACGCAGCGAAACGTCGAGATCCGGGAACTCCTGCGCTGCCAGCTCGGAAGCTGAGTAAACCGACGCGCCAGCTTCGCTGACGATCACTTTCTGTGCGGTCACTTTCGGGAACTGCTTCTGCACGTCGAGATAGAAACGTTCAGTTTCGCGGGAAGCTGTACCGTTGCCGATCGCCACCAGTTCAACGTTATGTTTTTCACACAAGGCAGCAACGGTCATCGCTGCTTTTGCGGCTTGTCCGGTGTGCGGGTAAATGGTATCGGTCGCCACCAGTTTGCCAGTGGCATCGACCACCGCCACTTTTACCCCGGTACGCAGACCCGGATCGAGGCCCATCGTTGCACGCAGTCCGGCAGGGGCCGCCATCAGCAGATCGTGCAGGTTACGGGCAAAGACGTTGATTGCTTCATCTTCCGCGCGTTCGCGCACGGTACCCATCAGTTCGGTTTCCAGATGCATCAGCACCTTGATGCGCCAGGTCCAGCTCACTACGCTTTTGCGCCAGCTATCCGCCGGGGCATTGTTCAGGCGCAGGCCAAGGTGATCCATGATGATTTGCTCGCAATAGCTCTCTTTGGGCGGCTCATCGAACTGCGGATCGGCATTCAGCGAAAGCTGGAGTACGCCTTCGTTACGCCCACGGAACATCGCCAGCGCGCGGTGAGAAGGCACCGTGGACAACGGTTCGTGATGATCGAAATAGTCGCGGAATTTCGCCCCTTCCTCTTCTTTACCGCTCACCACCGTAGAAACCAAATGCGCGTTCTTCCACAGATAATCACGCACTTTCGCCAGCAGCGCGGCATCTTCGGCAAACCGTTCCATCAGGATATAGCGCGCGCCATCCAGCGCGGCTTTGGTATCTGCCACGCCTTTATCGGCATCAACATATTGTGCAGCGGCGACTTCTGGCGTGTGTGACGGATCGCTCCACAGCAGGTCAGCCAACGGCTCAAGCCCTGCTTCAATGGCGATTTGCCCGCTGGTGCGGCGTTTAGGTTTGTAGGGCAGGTAGAGGTCTTCGAGTTCGGTTTTGCTTAGGGTGGCGTTGATGGCCTTCGCCAGATCATCGGTGAGTTTGCCTTGCTCGGAAATGGATTTGAGGATCGCCTGACGTCTCTCTTCCAGCTCGCGCAGATAGCTCAGACGCGTTTCCAGATTACGCAGCTGCGTGTCATCCAGACCGCCGGTGATTTCCTTACGATAACGTGCGATAAACGGCACGGTATTCCCTTCATCAAGCAGGCGAACGGCAGCGTCAACCTGTTCCGGGCGCGCCTGAATTTCACCCGCAATAATGCGGCAGAACGAATCATTCATCATGGTTTGAGTTCATCTTTTCGGATCAAAAATCAGGGGATAGTTATACGGACTGGCTGGCAAAAATGCCAGCCATCGGCAGGAGGTTAAGACTCTTCCTTACGGTTTCACGTACTCGATAGCATTAACATACCAGTTCGCTTCCCCGGCAGGGGTATTCACCACCGCCAGATCGCCGACTTCTTTTTTCAGCAATGCGCGGGCCATCGGGGAATCGATAGAGATGTAATCTTTACGGCCAAAAATTTCATCGTAGCCGACAATACGGAAACGGTGAGTCACGCCATCGTCGTTTTCAATCTCCACCCACGCGCCAAAAAAGACTTTGCCTTCCTGCTGAGGGGAGTAATCGACAATTTTGAGATTTTCCAGGCATTTAGTGAGATAGCGCACGCGACGGTCGATTTCACGCAGACGCTTTTTATTATACTGATAGTCAGCATTTTCGCTGCGGTCGCCCAGACTTGCGGCCCAGGTCACCTTTTTTGTGACCTCCGGGCGTTCTTCACGCCAGAGATAATTAAGCTCTTGTTTGAGTTTTTCATACCCTTCCCGGGTAACCAGGGGCGTTTTCATCTCGTTGATTCCCTTTGTCTGTTTGATAATGCGCACATTGGGTATAACGTGATCATATCAACAGAATCAATAATGTTTCGCCGAATAAATTGTATACTTAAGCTGCTGTTTAATATGCTTTGTAACAATTTAGGCTGAAATTCATACCAGATTTAGCTGGTGACGAACGTGAGCTTTTTTAAGAATACACGCTTACAAATTGTTGCGAACCTTTGGGAGTACAAACAATGCAAGAGAACTACAAGATTCTGGTGGTCGATGACGACATGCGCCTGCGTGCGCTGCTGGAACGTTATCTCACCGAACAAGGCTTCCAGGTTCGAAGCGTCGCTAATGCAGAACAGATGGATCGCCTGCTGACTCGTGAATCTTTCCATCTTATGGTACTGGATTTAATGTTACCTGGTGAAGATGGCTTGTCGATTTGCCGACGTCTTCGTAGTCAGAGCAACCCGATGCCGATCATTATGGTGACGGCGAAAGGGGAAGAAGTGGACCGTATCGTAGGCCTGGAGATTGGCGCTGACGACTACATTCCAAAACCGTTTAACCCGCGTGAACTGCTGGCCCGTATTCGTGCGGTGCTGCGTCGTCAGGCGAACGAACTGCCAGGCGCACCGTCACAGGAAGAGGCGGTAATTGCTTTCGGTAAGTTCAAACTTAACCTCGGTACGCGCGAAATGTTCCGCGAAGATGAGCCGATGCCGCTCACCAGCGGTGAGTTTGCGGTACTGAAGGCACTGGTCAGCCATCCGCGTGAGCCGCTCTCCCGCGATAAGCTGATGAACCTTGCCCGTGGTCGTGAATATTCCGCAATGGAACGCTCCATCGACGTGCAGATTTCGCGTCTGCGCCGCATGGTAGAAGAAGATCCAGCGCATCCGCGTTACATTCAGACCGTTTGGGGCCTGGGCTACGTCTTTGTACCGGACGGCTCTAAAGCATGAGGCGATTGCGCTTCTCGCCACGAAGTTCATTTGCCCGTACGTTATTGCTCATCGTCACCTTGCTGTTCGCCAGCCTGGTGACGACTTATCTGGTGGTGCTGAACTTCGCGATTTTGCCGAGCCTCCAGCAGTTTAATAAAGTCCTCGCGTACGAAGTGCGTATGTTGATGACCGATAAACTGCAACTGGAGGACGGCACGCAGTTGGTTGTGCCTCCCGCTTTCCGTCGGGAGATCTACCGTGAGCTGGGGATCTCTCTCTACTCCAACGAGGCTGCCGAAGAGGCAGGTCTGCGTTGGGCGCAACACTATGAATTCTTAAGCCATCAGATGGCACAGCAACTGGGCGGCCCGACGGAAGTGCGCGTTGAGGTCAACAAAAGTTCGCCTGTCGTCTGGCTGAAAACCTGGCTGTCGCCCAATATCTGGGTACGCGTGCCGCTGACCGAAATTCATCAGGGCGATTTCTCTCCGCTGTTCCGCTATACGCTGGCGATTATGCTATTGGCGATAGGCGGGGCGTGGCTGTTTATTCGTATCCAGAACCGACCGTTGGTCGATCTCGAACACGCAGCCTTGCAGGTTGGTAAAGGGATTATTCCGCCGCCGCTGCGTGAATATGGCGCTTCGGAGGTGCGTTCCGTTACCCGTGCCTTTAACCATATGGCGGCTGGTGTTAAGCAACTGGCGGATGACCGCACGCTGCTGATGGCGGGGGTAAGTCACGACTTGCGCACGCCGCTGACGCGTATTCGCCTGGCGACTGAGATGATGAGCGAGCAGGATGGCTATCTGGCAGAATCGATCAATAAAGATATCGAAGAGTGCAACGCCATCATTGAGCAGTTTATCGACTACCTGCGCACCGGGCAGGAGATGCCGATGGAAATGGCGGATCTTAATGCAGTGCTCGGTGAGGTGATTGCTGCCGAAAGTGGCTATGAGCGGGAAATTGAAACCGCGCTTTACCCCGGCAGCATTGAAGTGAAAATGCACCCGCTGTCGATCAAACGCGCGGTGGCGAATATGGTGGTCAACGCCGCCCGTTATGGCAATGGCTGGATCAAAGTCAGCAGCGGAACGGAGCCGAATCGCGCCTGGTTCCAGGTGGAAGATGACGGTCCGGGAATTGCGCCGGAACAACGTAAGCACCTGTTCCAGCCGTTTGTCCGCGGCGACAGTGCGCGCACCATTAGCGGCACGGGATTAGGGCTGGCAATTGTGCAGCGTATCGTGGATAACCATAACGGGATGCTGGAGCTTGGCACCAGCGAGCGGGGCGGGCTTTCCATTCGCGCCTGGCTGCCAGTGCCGGTAACGCGGGCGCAGGGCACGACAAAAGAAGGGTAAATAAACGGGAGGCGAAGGTGCCTCCCGTTTTGCTTTCTATAAGATACTGGATAGATATTCTCCAGCTTCAAATCATTACAGTTTCGGACCAGCCGCTACCAGCGCGGCACCCGCAGGGGTGTCGGTGTATTTATCGAAGTTGTCGATAAACAGTTTCGCCAGGGTTTCGGCTTTTTCCTGCCACTGTTCCGGAGAAGCGTAGGTGTTACGCGGATCGAGAATCTTCGTGTCTACGCCCGGCAGTTCGGTTGGGATCGCCAGGTTAAACATCGGCAGAGTGAAGGTTTCTGCATTATCCAGTGAACCGTTGAGGATGGCGTCGATAATGGCGCGGGTATCTTTAATCGAGATACGTTTGCCAGTGCCGTTCCAGCCAGTGTTAACCAGATAAGCCTGCGCGCCCGCCGCCTGCATACGTTTCACCAGCACTTCTGCGTACTGAGTCGGGTGCAGCGACAGGAACGCCGCGCCGAAGCAAGCGGAGAAGGTTGGCGTCGGTTCGGTGATGCCACGCTCAGTACCGGCCAGTTTGGCGGTGAAGCCAGAGAGGAAGTGATACTGGGTTTGATCGGCAGTCAGGCGAGAAACCGGCGGCAACACGCCGAAAGCATCAGCAGTCAGGAAGATAACCTTAGTCGCGTGGCCCGCTTTGGAAACCGGCTTAACGATGTTATCGATGTGATAGATTGGATAAGAAACGCGGGTGTTCTCGGTTTTTGAACCATCATCAAAGTCGATAGTGCCATCTTCACGCACGGTGACGTTTTCCAGCAGCGCATCACGACGGATAGCGTTGTAGATTTCAGGTTCCGCTTCTTTCGACAGCTTGATAGTTTTTGCGTAGCAGCCGCCTTCGAAATTAAACACGCCGTCATCGTCCCAGCCGTGTTCGTCATCGCCAATCAGGCGGCGTTTCGGGTCGGTGGAAAGGGTGGTTTTACCGGTGCCGGAAAGGCCGAAGAACACCGCAACATCGCCTTTCTCGCCAACGTTGGCGGAGCAGTGCATAGAAGCGATACCTTTCAGCGGCAGCAGGTAGTTCATCATCGAGAACATCCCTTTCTTCATTTCGCCGCCGTACCAGGTGCCGCCAATCAGCTGCATGCGCTCGGTCAGGTTAAACGCCACGAAGTTTTCGGAGTTCAGACCCTGTTCTTTCCACTGCGGGTTAGTGCACTTCGCGCCGTTCATAACGATAAAGTCTGGTTTGAAACCTGCCAGCTCTTCATCGCTCGGGCGAATAAACATGTTTTTGACAAAATGCGCCTGCCAGGCCACTTCGGTGATGAAACGGACGGAAAGACGAGTATCCGGGTTCGCACCACAGAAAGCGTCGACAACGAACAGACGTTTGCCGGAAAGCTGCCTGGTCACCAGGCCTTTCAGATGCTGCCAGGTTTCCGGAGAGAGAGGTTTGTTGTCGTTCTTACCTTTGCCTTTGTCTGCCCACCAGAAAGTATCGCGAGTGGTATCGTCACGGACGATATACTTATCTTTTGGTGAACGACCGGTGAAGATCCCGGTATCGACGGCAACGGCACCCAGATTAGTTAACACCCCGCGCTCATAACCTGTCAGGCTCGGATCGAGCTCTTCCTGATACAGCAGGTCGTAGCTTGGGTTGTAAACGATATCATGTACGTCACTGATACCATAAGCCTCGAGTTCTTGCGGGGTCAAACCATTGTTAACGCGCATTTCACTGCTCCTTAGCCAATATGTATTGCCTGAATAGTAAAGTCTTTTTGGGGGTGTTAACCGCGACAAGGCTCATAGATTTACGTATCTGGAGAAATTCATATTTGACAAAAAACTCCGTGATTCCTGTCACGAAACGGTTGCTATTATCGCAGAAATAGCATTTTAGGTGTGGAAAATGTTCTCAAAAGGTTAAATCTTGGTTTATATGGCGGGAATATTGTGAGTGGAATCGCATTCCTGAATGAAATTGATGCAAATTCAACCGGTAAAGTATCGATTCACCACGCTAACTTTTTTTGATTATTTTCTGAAAAAAGCAAAATACTACTGCCCGGATGCGATAATTAACCCACCTTTTGATTCTGGATAACCAACATGGATAACGTTGAACTTTCACCGGCAACACGCTGGGGGATGATTGCTACCGGATTACTTCAGGGGCTGGTTTGCTACCTGCTTATCGCCTGGCTTGCCGGAAAAAATCACAGTTGGATTGTTTATGGCGTGCCTGCGACCGTCGCGTTTTCATCCGTTTTACTCTTCTCCGTGATCTCTTTTAAACAGAAGCGCCTTTGGGGATGGCTGGCGCTGGTGTTTATTGCCACGACAGGGATGAGCGGTTGGCTGAAGTGGCAAACTGATGGCATGAACCCCTGGAGAGCTGAAAAGGCGATTTGGGATTTTGGCTGCTATCTGCTGTTGATGGCAATGTTGTTGCTACCGTGGATACAACAAAGCCTTCGTATCCGCAATGGCAGTAGCCGCTATAGCTACTTTTACCAGTCAGTATGGCATAACGTACTTATATTACTGGTGATTTTTCTCTCCAATGGCCTGACGTGGCTGGTGCTTTTACTGTGGGGTGAGTTGTTTAAACTTGTTGGCATCACGTTTTTCAATACGCTCTTTTTTGCAACCGACTGGTTTATGTATCTTACATTTGGTCTGGTTACCGCACTGGCGGTGATCCTCGCGCGTACACAGTCACGTTTAATCGACTCTATTCAAAAGTTGTTCACGCTAATCGCCACGGGGTTGCTGCCGTTAGTATCATTGCTAACCCTGATGTTTATCATCACCCTGCCGTTTACGGGCCTGAGCGCGATTTCTCGCCACATCTCCGCCGCCGGGTTGCTGTTAACGCTGGCCTTTTTGCAATTGATCTTAATGGCTATTGTCCGCGATCCGCAAAAAGCGTCACTTCCCTGGACGGGGCCGTTGCGTTGCCTGATTAAAACCGCTTTGCTGGTTGCTCCGCTGTATGTGTTCGTCGCCACCTGGGGGTTATGGCTGCGGGTCGCTCAGTACGGCTGGACTGTCGACCGCTTGCAGGGCGCGCTGGCGGAGCTGGTGTTACTGGTGTGGTCGCTGGGGTATTTTGTCAGTATCGTCTGGCGTAATGGGCAAAATCCCCTTGTTCTTCAGGGCAAAGTGAACCTTGCGGTTTCGTTATTGGTGTTGGTGATACTGGTGCTTCTTAATTCGCCGGTGCTGGACAGTATGCGTATTAGCGTGAACAGTCATATGGCGCGTTATCAGAGCGGCAAAAACACGCCAGACCAGGTAACTATCTACATGCTCGAACAGAGCGGTCGCTATGGACGTGCGGCGCTTGAGTCGCTGAAAAGCGATGCCGGGTTTATGAAAGACCCGAAACGCGCGCGGGATCTGCTGATGGCGTTAGATGGAGAGCAACATCTTCAGGAACAGGTATCGGAAAAAGTATTAGCCGAAAATGTGTTAATTGCCCCTGGTTCTGTTAAACCGGATGCGACATTCTGGTCGGCCTTAATCCAGGATCGCTATAACGTGATGACCTGTATTGAAAAAGACGCCTGCGTACTGGTCGAGCAAGATCTGAATAGTGATGGTCAGGCGGAGCGGATCCTGTTTGCTTTTAATGATGACAGAGTCATTGTCTATGGCTTTGACTCAGACAGAAAAGAATGGGACGCGCTTGATATGAGTTTACTTCCGAACGAAATAACGAAAGAAAAATTACTCACAGCTGCGAAGGATGGAAAACTGGGGACGAGGCCGAAAGCGTGGCGCGATCTGACGGTAGATGGTGAAACGCTGGAAATAAACTTAAGTAAGTGACAACGCTTTTATCGGATACGACGCTGTATCTGACCAAAATAATTTGCGATTTATTTCATAGGCGCTGGTAAGCGCAGCACATCAGGCCATTAAGTCGTAAAATCCGGCAGAGCCCTCTCTGCCGGACATACTCATTAATGAACTTGCGGATCTGCCGGAGACGCGTTGTTGCGGATTTCAGCAATATCCATCGCATTGAACAGATAGTGGTTACCGCAGTAATCACAATGCATGTCAATTTCGCCATCTTCCGCCAGGATGCTATCAACTTCTTCATCAGGCAGCGTTTTCAGCGCATCGGCGCAACGTTCACGCGAGCAGGTGCATTTGAACTCCACATCCTGCGGATCGTAAACCGTCACCTCTTCTTCGTGATACAAACGCCACAACACTTCGTTTGCCGGTAAGGTCAGCAGTTCTTCGGTTTTGATGGTTTCGGTTAGCGTCGCCAGGTGGTCAAAGTCGTCCTGCTGGGTATTTTGCGCAGGCATTACCTGCAACAACATACCGCCTGCAGCCGGTTTGCCGTCTACGTCGCCGGTGCGAATAAACAGGCGCGTCGGCAGCTGTTCAGAACGCATAAAGTAATCTTCTAGGCAGGCCGCCAGGGTATCACCTTCCAGACCAACTACGCCCTGATAGCGTTCGCCTTCGCTCGGGGTAATGGTGATCACCACGTAACCATTGCCGACCAGCGTTTTCAGGTCGGCATTTTCTGGAATTTCGCCCTGCACGCGCGCCACACCGCGCATTTGCTGGTTATTGTTACCGTTAATAACCGCCAGATTCATCGGACCGTCGCCCTGCAGCTGTACGGTGATATCACCATCAAACTTCAGCGTAGCGGTTAACAGGCTGGTCGCAACCAGCAGTTCTGCCAGCACGTTTTTAACGGGCTGCGGATAATCGTGGTTCTCAAGGATCTGTTGCAGGGTTTCCGAAACGGTTACCAGTTCGCCGCGAACGGCAAAATTTTCAAACAGATAGCGATGTAATTGGTCATGTTGCGGCATAATCATCTCTCTTGCAGGTGACAGTTATTCACTGTCGCCGTGTTTAAATCGTAACAGGTCGCGGCGCTCTTTTTTGTCCGGGCGT
Source organism: Shigella sp. SIG3 (assembly GCF_053555855.1). Classification (NCBI taxonomy): domain Bacteria; kingdom Pseudomonadati; phylum Pseudomonadota; class Gammaproteobacteria; order Enterobacterales; family Enterobacteriaceae; genus Shigella; species Shigella sp. SIG3. The sequence goes on along the minus strand of NZ_JBQZXE010000003.1, from coordinate 74,979 downwards.
CGGTCCGGGTGCGGCATGGTTAAGGCATTAAGTTTACGTGCCATCGCCATTTTTTCGCGTTTCTCTACACTTTCCGCAGTCTCTTCATACAGCAAGGCTGCCTCGCTGGCGGGGCGACGCTGTTCAGTAATCGCCTTTACAATCACCGTGCGTTCGTCATTTCCCTGGCGCAGAGTGAGCGTGGCATTCAGCTCGACGATTTTGCTCGGCTTGCTGCGCTGCCCGTTGTAATGCACCTTACCGCCTTTAATCATTTCACGGGCCAGCGCGCGGGTTTTATAAAAACGGGCAGCCCATAGCCATTTATCCAGTCGAACCTCAACAGCAGGTTTCTCTTTCATGGCGTCTCCTTCACATTAGCGAGGGGATCAGGCGGCGGTAGTCATTCAGTGACGGATGGCGTTGATACTGTTTCTCGGCAATCCCGGAATCAGGATTAGTCACGCCGAGGCAGTAACGAATACCAAATTGCGCGGCAGCATCGAGAATCGCTTCGCTGTCATCAATAAACAGCGTTCTTTCAGCTTTCAGACCCGTAGCTTCGGCCACCGCATGCCATAACCGCTGATCCTCTTTCGGATAACCAAATGTGTGGGTGGAAAGTAATAAATCAAGGTGTGCGTCCAGACCCGTATGCTCAAGTTTTACCGCCAGGTTGTGCGGATGAGCATTGGTGAGCAAAATTCGCTGCTTACCGCTGGCTTTCAGTGCCTCAAGAAACGGAATGGTATCTTCACGCAGTACGGCGCGCGGTCCCATCTCGGTGGTCATCGCACAGATATCCAGACCCAGTTGCTCACTCCAGTAATCAAGACAGTACCAGTTTAGCGTATGCTGTACGTCGTGATATTGCTGGCGCATATATTCCATCGCTTCCTGTGGCGTAACCCCGTTTTTCGCGCCCCATGTTTCAGGCACCAGCTTTTGCCAGAAATAGTTATCGAAGGCGAGGTCGAGCAACGTGCCGTCCATATCCAGCAGAACGGTATCTACGTCCTGCCAGGCAATGTTGATATGCATGAGGGAAATCTCCAGAGTGAAGCAATTTGCGCGACAGGGTAGCATAACCTGCCGCGCAAACGTGTTATTCGATAAGGCTTTCTGAAGGGGTGATCAGTTGCGGGTTCAGGCAGCTTTCATAATAGGCCTGAATCTCCATCATGCGAGTGCGATGACGCTGGTAACGACGCCAGGCCTGTACGCCATTGTAAATGGCGCTACCCAGCATCGTCAGTAGCAGCAATGTGGTGCTGAGATAGCGCCACAGGCCGGAACGATCCGGGATCGGATGAAGGCCAATATGCTGCGTACCATTGGCGTCAGTGAAGATTTTTGTGACGATACCTTCGGCGTTAAACGGCGTATGCATCAGCATTTGTGCCAGTTTCTGGAAAGCGTTCCACTGTTCTTGCGGCGGGTAGTCGTAAAGTGATGCCGAAGGCCAGGGCTGATCAACAAAATCGCTGCCTTCGTCGCTGACAATCAGGAATCCGCCGGGGGCCGGACTGTTTAGTGATTGTGCCGCTCGCGCCGTTTCATGCGTGATAAACGGCGCGGTGGAGGTTGCCACCAGGTTATCCAGCGATTCCGCACTCACCGGGCGTAATAACACATTCACGCCATCGAGCTTCCCAGCGTTGGCGCGTTTTACCAGCGCGTCCCAGTCTTTACTGTTGCCGAGATTGACCAGCGCATTTTTCAGTCGCACACAGTCATCTTTGGCAGAACATAAATCCGCTGTCTTCAGTACAATGTCGCCAAAATCATCAAGCAATACCATGCCGGATTTTTGAATCGCTGAACGTAATGAGGCACTGACGCGAGATTCATCTTCCGGTTTAGGGTGCAGCTGGCGATTAACTGCTTCAGTCAATGCCGTCGCTTTGTTGACCAGTTCAGATTCTGGTAATGGTAATGAGCGGGCGTCATTCCAGATGATCTGCGAGCAGTCAAATGGTAAAAAAGGTGAATTGGTTTTCGCGCTCCAGGTTCCGGAAGTGCGAATATTACACATTCCCGTACCGCTAATACGCAATGTATCGCCTACCCGCACGCCAGCGTCAGCCAGTTGTTTTACGCTGGTGGCTTCAATGGTCTGCGCGCCTTTCATCCATGAGAGAGTGAATTTCAGCGGCATATCCAGCGGGATCCAGAATAACAGCATAAACAGCACCAGCAGCGAGCCCGCAGCGATAATCGTACTGCGCAGCCAGTGCTGTAACGGAAAGTTTTTTACTTCATCATGCAGCGAAAGATATCGCCCCTGACGCACTACGTGGCGGTCTAGATAGATATCAATATCGGTTTGTTGACCGAGATCCTGAGCAATGTATGGCTGCCAGTGTGCGGGATAGACCAGGTCGATAATACCGAGTGAAATATTGTTGATCTGTTCCTGATCGTTTTCGCCAAACAATCCCCAACGACGGGGTGTACCGCGCAGACAATGAATTTCTCGCAGGGAGGATTTTGCCGGGGGCGCGAATAGCCCCCACAGACCTGCGCCCAGCAGCAGTAATGCGCCGCCTGCCAGCCACGGAACAAATACATCCGGGGTAATCAGGCAGAAAAAGAACATCAGGAAGGAGGCGACGATCAGCAACGCTTCACGCAGCCCGCGCGGACGACTCAGCGCATATTCTTCATGCGTTTCTTTGCGAATATTGAGTAGCTCGATTTGCTCACTCTCTTCCCCGCGAATCGACGCCTGCGTGGACGGAACAGGTTGCAAGGCATAGCCGCGCGTTTCCTGCATGTACTCCTGCAGCGTATGACCGTTGAGTGAAATAACCAACGGCAGCGAATCGGTATGAATCAGTTCAACGGTATTCTCATCGTTGATGTACTGTTCCCAGAAGGGGGGCAGGTGGACTTCTACCGAATCGAGGTAGTAACGCCATTTATTCGGATCGTCGGTAGAGATGCCGTAACGTGTGATAGCGTGTGTCAGCATCATGACGTTGTTGCTTTCGGCATTCAGCGCCAGAGAGATCGGTGCCGCGCTAGCTCCCGTTGGGCCAGGCACCTGTAATACCTGCGTCAGGCTCTCAAGATAATTTTCAACGGCGCTACGTTCTTCAGGTGTGAGTTTACGCGTTTGCGCATCCGCGAAGGCGTTGGTCCAGGGCAGCTGACGCCGTCTGGATCGCACTTTTATCAGCCATCCCGCAAGTAGTGAGCAGGCCAGCAAAGCAGCTAAAAAAATCACAATGGTGCTCATGCTTTCCCCATCTTACTTAGTCTGTCAGGCGTGGTCAGTCGCACCGGACACAATACATGATTCTGCGGTTGGCTATCGGCAAGCGTGGAGTTTAACTTGAGCATCATTAAGCACATCACAGTAACCGCTGATCATAGCAAACCCTCTGAAGGCGGAATATCAGCAAATTCCTGGAGTTATTTCAACCTATTGACTTTTAATTTGATTTGAGGACGATTATTTATTAAGTTACATAAATGTAAATAACATGCAATTCACATTGCCGAAAGCGTGTCCGATATCGCACAATAACCGCTGATTTCACAGCATAGATCCCACGATGAACAAATCATTACAAAAACCCACCATTCTGAATGTTGAAACTGTAGCCCGTTCCCGACTGTTTACCGTCGAGAGTGTGGATCTGGAGTTCAGCAATGGCGTGCGGCGTGTTTATGAACGAATGCGTCCAACCAACCGGGAAGCAGTGATGATTGTGCCGATTGTGGACGATCACCTGATCCTGATCCGCGAATACGCAGTGGGAACTGAATCCTACGAATTAGGTTTTTCGAAAGGATTAATTGATCCGGGTGAAAGCGTCTACGAAGCCGCTAACCGCGAGCTAAAAGAAGAGGTTGGATTTGGTGCGAACGATCTGACTTTTTTGAAGAAGCTCAGCATGGCACCGTCTTACTTTTCCAGTAAAATGAATATCGTGGTCGCGCAAGATCTCTACCCGGAATCGCTGGAAGGCGATGAGCCAGAGCCGCTACCACAGGTGCGCTGGCCGCTGGCGCATATGATGGATTTGCTGGAAGACCCTGACTTCAACGAAGCGCGTAATGTCAGCGCGCTGTTCCTCGTGCGCGAATGGTTGAAAGGGCAGGGGCGAGTGTAAATGCGTGAAGTTTGCCTGATGCACAACGCTTATCAGGCTTATGGGGTTCCTGCAATATATTGATTTTTCACGATTTTGTTAGCCGGATAACGCGTTCACCCGCATCCGGCATAAACAAATGCACTTTGTCAGCCAACTGAAAAGGCGCCGAAGCGCCTTTTTAATCAGAACAATTCCTGTGCCTCACCATTATCGATAATGGTCGTTCCCACCTCGTGCACCGCCTGTTGTGTCGGCTGCGTACCTTCGATGAAATACTCTTCGCGGCTGTTGCCACCATTAGCTAACTGCCCGGTGCTGCGATCGATATTCACCGTCACAATACCCGGAGGCGGCGTCAGCGGCTGCTCCGGCACACCTTCAAGAACGGCTTTCATATAAGCGTCCCATGCAGGCTGGGCACTCTTGGCACCGCCTTCGTAACCTGAGATCTGATCTTTAATCGCTCCGGAAGCCGTTGTATGACCGAGATTACGACGGTGATCATCAAAGCCAATCCAGACCGAGGTCACAACGCCCGGACCGTAACCCGAGAACCACGCATCTTTCGAACTGTTAGTGGTACCGGTTTTCCCGCCGATATCGCGACGCTGCAAATCACGACCTGCACGCCAGCCGGTACCCTGCCAGCCTGGTTCACCAAAGATATTGGTGTTCAAAGCACTCTTAATCAGGAATGCCAGCGGAGTGTTGATGACGTGCGGTGCGTACTCCTGCGCGCCAGTCTTCGCCACTAACGCCTGATTTGCCTGCTCCAGCTGCGGCATTGGTACAGAAACATTCTGCTGCTCGCGGGAGATAGCGACATCTTCAACATCGTTATTTTCCAGCACGTTCGATTTCTGCGTATCACCGTAAATCACTGGAATATCGCATTCCGGGCAGGCTACTTTCGGTTTCGCTTCGAAAATCACGCCGCCCTGATCGTTTTCAATTTTGCTGATAAACCACGGGTCCACTAGGAAGCCGCCGTTCGCCATGACCGCGTAGCCGCGCGCCACCTGCATTGGGGTGAAGGACGCTGAACCCAGCGCCAGCGATTCGGTGTGGACAATGTTTTGCGCCGGGAAGCCGAAGCGTTGCAGATATTCTGCAGCGTAGTCGACGCCCATCGCCCGCATTGCACGTACCATCACCACGTTTTTCGACTGACCCAGCCCCTGACGTAAGCGAATTGGACCAGCATACTGCGGTGGTGAGTTCTTCGGCTGCCAGTCAGAACCGGCACCTGCATCCCAGCGAGAAATTGGCACATCGTTCAACATACTTGCCAGCGTCAGACCTTTATCCATCGCCGCGGTGTAGAGGAACGGTTTGATGTTGGAACCCACCTGACGCAGTGCCTGGGTGGCGCGGTTAAACTTGCTCTGATTGAAATCAAAGCCACCGACCAGCGCCATAACGGCACCATTTTGCGGATTGATCGACACCAGCGCCGAGTTCACTTCCGGCACTTGTGCCAGCCACCATGCATCGCCAACCTGACGAACCCAGATTTGCTGACCCGTTTGCAGAACATCGGTCACTTTACGCGGCGTCGGTCCCTGCTGAGTATCCGAACGGTAAGGACGCGCCCAGCGAACGCCTTCCATACTCAATGCGACGGTCGACCCGTCCGCCAGCATCGCCGTCGCTCCCTGAGGATTGGCGCTGGTGACTGCGGCAGGCAGCAGCGGACCATAGGTCGGCAGCGCCTTCAGCGTATCGGTAATCTTGTTGTTATCCCACGCCGACTCGCCCACTTTCCACAGCACATTTGCCGGGCCGCGATAGCCGTGGCGCATGTCGTAGTCCAGCACGTTATTACGTACCGCCTGCTGCGCGGCCTGCTGCACTTTGCGGGTGATGGTGGTGTAAATGCGATAACCGTCTTCATAGGCACTTTCGCCATAACGGTTATACATCTCCTGGCGCACCATTTCGCTCAGGTACGGCGCAGAGAAAGCAATCTCCGGCGCGTGATAATTAGCGTTAATCGCCTCAGTGCGTGTCTGATCGAACTGTTGCTGGGTGATATACCCTTCATCCAGCATCCGCGACAGTACGACGTTACGCCGCGCGACGGCACGATCCATTGAGTAGAGCGGATTAAAGGTGGAAGGCGCTTTCGGCAACCCGGCTATCACCGCCATTTCGTTCAGCGTCAGTTGGTCGACCGTTTTACCGAAATAGACTTGTGCCGCAGCACCGACACCATAGGCGCGGTAACCAAGGTAAATCTTGTTCAGATAAAGCTCGAGGATTTCGTCTTTCGTCAGCAACTGTTCAATGCGAATCGCGAGGAAGACTTCCTTAATCTTACGCATCAGCGTGCGTTCTGGACTGAGGAAGAAATTTCTCGCCAGCTGCTGGGTAATGGTACTCGCCCCTTGTGACGCGTGGCCGGAGAACAGCGCCACACTTGCCGCACGGAAGATCCCCACCGGGTCAACGCCGTGATGCTCGTAGAAGCGGCTGTCTTCCGTCGCGATAAAGGCTTTCACCATCTCCGGTGGGATTTGATCCAACGTAACCGGAATACGACGTTTCTCACCGTATTGAGCAATCAGCTCGCCATCGGCGCTGTAAATCTGCATCGGAATTTGCAGGCGAACATCTTTTAATGTCACCACATCCGGCAGTTGTGGCTCGATGTAGCGGTATAGGCCATAAATCGAGCCTGCTCCCAGCAGAATGCAACAGACTGCAAGGATCAAAAAATACTTTACGAACTTCACTGGAAATTTCCCATTTAGTTTCATTTGGGCAGTTTATAAACAAACGCGCGGTAGTATAAAGGCAAGCCAGACGCATTGATATACCCGTCAGAGTGACGGGTGATAAGGAGATCATCACAATGACATTTAAGATCTGGCAAATTGGTTTGCATTTACAACAGCAAGAAGTGGCAGCGGTTGCGATCGTGCGGGGCGCAAAAGAATGCTTTTTGCAACGCTGGTGGCGGTTGCCGCTGGCGCACGACATTATCAAAGATGGGCGGATTGTTGATGCGCAGCAGCTGGCTAAAACGTTGTTACCGTGGAGTCGCGAACTGCCGCAGCGTCATCACATTATGTTGGCGTTTCCCGCCAGTCGCACATTACAGCGGTCATTTCCGCGCCCGTCGATGTCCCTTGGTGAGCGGGAGCAAACGGCCTGGCTGTCAGGGACGATGGCCCGCGAGCTGGATATGGATCCGGACTCCCTGCGCTTCGATTACAGCGAAGACTCACTCAGCCCCGCTTATAACGTGACTGCCGCGCAAAGCAAAGAGCTGGCAACGCTGCTTACGCTGGCAGAAAGGTTGCGTGTTCATGTTAGTGCGATCACCCCGGATGCCAGTGCATTACAGCGATTCCTGCCTTTTTTACCTTCTCATCAGCAATGTCTGGCCTGGCGTGATAACGAACAGTGGCTGTGGGCGACGCGCTATAGCTGGGGGCGCAAACTGGCGGTGGGGATGACTAGCGCGAAGGAGCTGGCGGCAGCGTTATCCGTTGATCCCGACAGCGTCGCGATATGTGGCGAAGGCGGATTTGACCCCTGGGAGGCCGTTTCTGTTCGTCAGCCGCCGCTACCGCCGCCTGGTGGAGACTTTGCCATCGCGCTGGGGCTGGCGCTTGGGAAGGCGTACTGATGAACCCGCCAATTAATTTTTTGCCCTGGCGACAGCAACGCCGGACCGCTTTTCTGCGTTTCTGGTTGCTGATGTTCGTTGCGCCTCTGCTGCTGGCCGTCGGGATAACGCTAATACTGCGTCTGACAGGCAGCGCCGAAGCGCGCATAGACGCAGTTTTGCTTCAGGCGGAACAACAACTCGCCCGCAGCTTACAGATAACGAAGCCACGTTTGCTGGAGCAACAGCAGTTACGCGAACAGCGTTCGCAACGGCAGCGCCAGCGACAATTTACCCGCGACTGGCAATCTGCGCTGGAAGCACTGGCGGCGCTTTTACCCGAGCACGCCTGGCTGACAACGATAAGCTGGCAGCAGGGAACGCTGGAGATCAAGGGGCTGACAACAAGCATTACCGCGTTAAACGCACTAGAAACGTCACTCCGCCAGGATGCGTCTTTTCATCTCAATCAGCGGGGAGCCACGCAGCAGGATGCGCAGGGACGCTGGCAATTTGAGTATCAGTTAACAAGGAAGGTTAGCGATGAACATGTTCTTTGACTGGTGGTTCGCCACATCACCCCGCCTCCGCCAGTTTTGCTGGGCATTCTGGTTGCTGATGTTAGTTACGCTCATTTTTCTATCATCGACACACCATGAAGAGCGCGACGCATTAATTCGACTACGGGCAAGTCATCACCAGCAGTGGGCCGCACTGTATCGCCTGGTAGACACCACTCCCTTCAGCGAGGAAAAAACGCTGCCCTTTTCGCCACTGGATTTTCAGTTATCCGGCGCGCAACTGGTTTCCTGGCATCCATCCGCGCAGGGAGGCGAGTTGGCGTTGAAAACGCTGTGGGAAGCAGTGCCGTCGGCATTTACACGGCTGGCAGAGCGCAACGTCAGCGTGAGCCGTTTTTCGTTAAGCGTGGAAGGTGATGATCTTTTGTTCACGCTACAACTGGAGATGCCGCATGAGGGTTAAACGCTGGTTGTTGGCAGGTATTGCATTGTGCCTTTTAACCGGTATGCGTGACCCTTTTAAATCGCCGGAAGATCTATGCCGGATTAGCGAACTTAGCCAGTGGCGCTATCAGGGGATGGTAGGGCGAGGCGAGCGCATCATCGGTGTAATAAAAGACGGGCAAAAGAAATGGCGACGGGTGCAGCAAAACGATGTGCTGGAAAACGGCTGGACAATTTTACAGCTGACGCCAGACGTACTAACGCTGGGTACCGGGACAAACTGCGAACCGCCACAATGGTTGTGGCAACGGCAAGGAGATACAAATGAAGCAATGGATAGCCGCACTACTGTTGATGCTGATATCCGGCGTACAGGCGGCAAAGCCGCAAAAAGTGACGCTGATGGTGGATGACGTTCCGGTAGCTCAGGTGTTGCAGGCGCTGGCTGAACAGGAGAAGTTGAACCTGGTCGTGTCGCCAGACGTCAGCGGTACGGTGTCGTTACATCTAACAGATGTTCCCTGGAAGCAGGCACTACAAACTGTAGTGAAAAGCGCCGGACTGATAACGCGGCAGGAAGGCAACATTCTCTCAGTGCATTCCATTGCCTGGCAGAATGACAATATCGCCCGCCAGGAGGCGGAGCAGGCGCGGGCGCAGGCAAATCTGCCGCTGGAAAATCGCAGTATAACCCTGCAATACGCCGACGCGGGAGAACTGGCGAAAGCGGGGGAGAAGCTACTGAGTGCCAAAGGGAGTATGACCGTCGATAAACGCACCAATCGCCTTTTGCTACGAGATAACAAAACGGCGTTAAGCGCGCTTGAACAGTGGGTAGCGCAAATGGATCTGCCGGTCGGGCAGGTTGAGCTGTCGGCGCATATTGTCACCATTAATGAAAAAAGTTTGCGTGAGTTAGGCGTGAAATGGACGCTGGCCGATGCGCAACACGCTGGTGGCGTTGGGCAAGTCACCACGCTTGGTAGCGACCTCTCCGTAGCGACGGCGACAACGCATGTCGGTTTTAACATTGGGCGCATCAACGGACGCTTGCTGGATCTTGAGCTTTCCGCGCTCGAACAAAAACAGCAGCTGGATATTATCGCCAGTCCGCGTCTGCTGGCCTCACATCTTCAGCCTGCCAGCATTAAACAGGGGAGCGAAATTCCATATCAGGTTTCCAGCGGGGAAAGTGGCGCGACGTCGGTGGAATTTAAAGAGGCCGTCCTGGGGATGGAGGTCACGCCCACGGTGTTACAAAAAGGTCGCATCCGGCTGAAATTACACATCAGCCAGAACGTTCCGGGGCAGGTGCTACAGCAGGCCGATGGCGAAGTGCTGGCGATTGATAAGCAGGAGATCGAAACGCAGGTCGAGGTAAAAAGCGGAGAAACGTTGGCGCTGGGCGGCATTTTTACCCGTAAAAATAAATCGGGTCAGGATAGCGTACCGTTGCTTGGCGACATTCCCTGGTTCGGGCAATTATTTCGTCATGACGGAAAAGAAGATGAACGACGCGAGTTAGTGGTGTTTATCACGCCACGACTGGTTTCCAGTGAGTAAACAGCCGTAAAAGCGGTAATGTTTTTATGCTGAACGTGTTTCATCTATTTGACGCGCGCAGGTATTTAGCATACAAGGAGTACCGATTTGAGAGTTGGTGCTCTTCGCTGCCTGCGTTCCATGATGATGATTTATCATTCAGGCGGCATTTTGCTGTCTTTTTTACGCTAATCTTACCCGGTGATTTATCGCCAGAGCGGTGGTAGCAAGGCAGTGCGCTTGCAGCGACCAGATATGCAGAGGGATGGGTGATTTATTCAGTTGCCAAACCCGCTGGAGTATTGAGATAATTTTCAGTCTGACTCTCGCAATATCTTATGAGGTTTCAGTTCATGTCCTGCGGCGCTCTCTGAGCGAAGCGGGTTTATCATTAACGAATAGTCTTAGTAGTACCGAAAAAATGGCAGAGAAACGCAATATCTTTCTGGTTGGGCCTATGGGTGCCGGAAAAAGCACTATTGGGCGCCAGTTAGCTCAAAAACTCAATATGGAATTTTACGATTCCGATCAAGAGATTGAGAAACGAACCGGAGCTGATGTGGGCTGGGTTTTCGATTTAGAAGGCGAAGAAGGCTTCCGCGATCGCGAAGAAAAGGTCATCAATGAGTTGACCGAGAAACAGGGTATTGTGCTGGCTACTGGCGGCGGCTCTGTGAAATCCCGTGAAACGCGTAACCGTCTTTCCGCTCGTGGCGTTGTCGTTTATCTTGAAACGACCATCGAAAAGCAACTTGCACGCACGCAGCGTGATAAAAAACGCCCGTTGCTGCACGTTGAAACACCGCCGCGTGAAGTTCTGGAAGCGTTGGCCAATGAACGCAATCCGCTGTATGAAGAGATTGCCGACGTGACCATTCGTACTGATGATCAAAGCGCTAAAGTGGTTGCAAACCAGATTATTCACATGCTGGAAAGCAACTAATTCTGGCTTTATATACACTCGTCTGCGGGTACAGTAATTAAGGTGGATGTCGCGTTATGGAGAGGATTGTCGTTACTCTCGGGGAACGTAGTTACCCAATTACCATCGCATCTGGTTTGTTTAATGAACCAGCTTCATTCTTACCGCTGAAATCGGGCGAGCAGGTCATGTTGGTCACCAGCGAAACCCTGGCTCCTCTGTATCTCGATAAGGTCCGCGGCGTACTTGAACAGGCGGGTGTTAACGTCGATAGCGTTATCCTCCCTGACGGCGAGCAGTATAAAAGCCTAGCTGTACTCGATACCGTCTTTACGGCGTTGTTACAAAAGCCGCATGGTCGCGATACTACGCTGGTGGCGCTTGGCGGCGGCGTAGTGGGCGATCTGACCGGCTTCGCGGCGGCGAGTTATCAGCGCGGTGTTCGTTTCATTCAAGTCCCGACGACGTTACTGTCGCAGGTCGATTCCTCCGTTGGCGGCAAAACTGCGGTCAACCATCCCCTCGGTAAAAACATGATTGGCGCGTTCTACCAGCCTGCTTCAGTGGTGGTGGATCTCGACTGTCTGAAAACGCTTCCCCCGCGTGAGTTAGCGTCGGGGCTGGCAGAAGTCATCAAATACGGCATTATTCTTGACGGTGCGTTTTTTAACTGGCTGGAAGAGAATCTGGATGCGTTGTTGCGTCTGGACGGTCCGGCAATGGCGTACTGTATTCGCCGTTGTTGTGAACTGAAGGCAGAAGTTGTCGCTGCCGACGAGCGCGAAACCGGGTTACGTGCTTTACTGAATCTGGGACACACCTTTGGTCATGCCATTGAAGCTGAAATGGGGTATGGCAATTGGTTACATGGTGAAGCGGTCGCTGCGGGTATGGTGATGGCGGCGCGGACGTCGGAACGTCTCGGGCAGTTTAGTTCTGCCGAAACGCAGCGTATTATAACCCTGCTCACGCGGGCTGGGTTACCGGTCAATGGGCCGCGCGAAATGTCCGCGCAGGCGTATTTACCGCATATGCTGCGTGACAAGAAAGTCCTTGCGGGAGAGATGCGCTTAATTCTTCCGTTGGCAATTGGTAAGAGTGAAGTTCGCAGCGGCGTTTCGCACGAGCTTGTTCTTAACGCCATTGCCGATTGTCAATCAGCGTAACAACAAGAAAGGTCAGGCCGCTTATCAAGCGGTCTATTAGCTTCAGGTTAATTGCAACGTGGTAAGCATTAACCTTTTAGTGGGGTGTTAAATGGATGAATTCAAACCAGAAGACGAGCTGAAACCCGATCCCAGCGATCGTCGTACTGGTCGTTCTCGTCAATCTTCTGAACGTTCTGAGCGTACTGAACGTGGCGAACCGCAGATCAATTTTGATGATATTGAACTTGATGACACTGACGATCGCCGTCCGACTCGTGCGCAAAAAGAGCGCAATGAGGAACCGGAAATCGAAGAAGAAATTGACGAATCCGAAGATGAAACCGTGGATGAAGAGCGCGTAGAGCGTCGTCCGCGTAAGCGCAAAAAAGCAGCCAGTAAACCCGCTTCTCGTCAGTATATGATGATGGGCGTCGGCATTCTGGTTCTACTGCTGTTGATCATCGGTATCGGTTCTGCGCTAAAAGCCCCCTCGACCACTTCCAGCGATCAAACCGCGTCTGGCGAGAAGAGTATTGATCTTGCTGGCAATGCGACCGATCAGGCGAATGGCGTGCAGCCAGCGCCGGGAACCACGTCTGCGGAAAATACTCAGCAGGATGTTTCTCTGCCACCGATCTCTTCTACGCCGACTCAAGGGCAAACCCCGGTGGCAACGGATGGTCAACAACGTGTTGAAGTGCAGGGTGACCTGAACAATGCGCTGACCCAGCCACAAAATCAGCAACAGCTGAACAATGTGGCGGTCAATTCCACGTTGCCGACTGAACCCGCAACGGTTGCGCCTGTTCGCAATGGCAATGCATCGCGTGACACGGCGAAAACGCAAACCGCTGAACGTCCGTCCACTACGCGCCCAGTTCGTCAGCAGGCGGTGATTGAACCGAAAAAACCGCAAGCAACCGTGAAAACGGAGCCGAAGCCGGTAGCACAGACGCCGAAGCGTACTGAACCAGCTGCCCCTGTGGCGAGCACGAAGGCACCGGCTGCGACTTCTACGCCAGCACCAAAAGAGACGGCGACTACGGCTCCAGTACAGACGGCATCCCCGGCGCAAACCACGGCAACACCAGCCGCTGGAGGGAAGACCGCAGGTAATGTTGGTTCGTTGAAATCGGCACCGTCCAGCCATTACACTCTGCAGCTGAGCAGTTCCTCTAACTACGACAACCTGAACGGTTGGGCGAAGAAAGAGAATCTGAAAAACTACGTTGTCTATGAAACGACGCGTAATGGTCAGCCGTGGTATGTCCTGGTTTCTGGCGTGTACGCTTCGAAAGAAGAGGCGAAAAAAGCGGTATCTACATTGCCAGCAGATGTTCAGGCCAAAAACCCGTGGGCGAAACCGCTGCGTCAGGTACAGGCCGATCTGAAGTAATCAAGGTTATCTCCCGCAATGGTTTATCGTTGCGGGAGCTGCCTGAAGCGCTGGATGCTGTCGGAGCTTTCTCCACAGCCGGAGAAGGTGTAATTAGTTAGTCGGCATGAAGAAAAATCGCGCTTTTTTGAAGTGGGCAGGGGGCAAGTATCCCCTGCTTGATGATATTAAACGGCATTTGCCCAAGGGCGAATGTCTGGTTGAGCCTTTTGTAGGTGCCGGGTCGGTGTTTCTCAACACCGACTTTTCTCGTTATATCCTTGCCGATATCAATAGCGACCTGATCAGTCTCTATAACATTGTGAAGATGCGTACTGATGAGTACGTACAGGCCGCACGCGAGCTGTTTGTTCCCGAAACAAATTGCGCCGAGGTTTACTATCAGTTCCGCGAAGAGTTCAACAAAAGCCAGGATCCGTTCCGTCGGGCGGTACTGTTTTTATATTTGAACCGCTACGGTTACAACGGCCTGTGTCGTTACAATCTGCGCGGTGAGTTTAACGTGCCGTTTGGCCGCTACAAAAAACCCTATTTCCCGGAAGCAGAGTTGTATCACTTCGCTGAAAAAGCGCAGAATGCCTTTTTCTATTGTGAGTCTTACGCCGATAGCATGGAGCGCGCAGATGATGCATCCGTCGTCTATTGCGATCCGCCTTATGCACCGCTGTCTGCGACCGCCAACTTTACGGCGTATCACACAAACAGTTTTACGCTTGAACAACAAGCGCATCTGGCGGAGATCGCCGAAGGTCTGGTTGAGCGCCATATTCCAGTGCTGATCTCCAATCACGATACGATGTTAACGCGTGAGTGGTATCAGCGCGCAAAATTGCATGTCGTCAAAGTTCGACGCAGTATAAGCAGCAACGGCGGCACACGTAAAAAGGTGGACGAACTGCTGGCTTTGTACAAACCAGGAGTCGTTTCACCCGCGAAAAAATAATTCTCAAGGAGAAGCGGATGAAACAGTATTTGATTGCCCCCTCAATTCTGTCGGCTGATTTTGCCCGCCTGGGTGAAGATACCGCAAAAGCCCTGGCAGCTGGCGCTGATGTCGTGCATTTTGACGTCATGGATAACCACTATGTTCCCAATCTGACGATTGGGCCAATGGTGCTGAAATCCTTGCGTAACTACGGCATTACCGCCCCTATCGACGTACATCTGATGGTGAAACCCGTCGATCGCATTGTGCCTGATTTCGCTGCCGCTGGTGCCAGCATCATTACCTTTCATCCAGAAGCCTCCGAGCATGTTGACCGCACGCTGCAACTGATTAAAGAAAATGGCTGTAAAGCGGGTCTGGTATTTAACCCGGCGACACCTCTGAGCTATCTGGATTACGTGATGGATAAGCTGGATGTGATCCTGCTGATGTCCGTCAACCCTGGTTTCGGCGGTCAGTCTTTCATTCCTCAAACACTGGATAAACTGCGCGAAGTACGTCGCCGTATCGACGAGTCTGGCTTTGACATTCGTCTGGAAGTGGACGGTGGCGTGAAGGTGAACAACATTGGCGAAATCGCTGCGGCGGGCGCGGATATGTTCGTCGCCGGTTCGGCAATCTTCGACCAGCCAGACTATAAAAAAGTCATTGATGAAATGCGCAGTGAACTGGCAAAGGTAAGTCATGAATAAGTTTGAAGATATTCGCGGCGTCGCTTTTGATCTTGATGGTACGCTGGTCGACAGTGCTCCTGGTCTTGCTGCTGCGGTAGATATGGCGCTGTATGCGCTGGAGTTGCCCGTCGCAGGTGAAGAACGCGTTATTACCTGGATTGGTAACGGCGCAGATGTTCTGATGGAGCGCGCATTGACCTGGGCGCGTCAGGAACGTGCGACTCTGCGTAAAACAATGGGGAAACCGCCCGTTGATGACGACATTCCGGCAGAAGAACAGGTACGTATTCTGCGTAAACTGTTCGATCGCTACTATGGCGAGGTTGCCGAAGAGGGGACGTTTTTGTTCCCGCACGTTGCCGATACGTTGGGCGCGTTGCAGGCTAAAGGCCTGCCGCTAGGCCTGGTCACCAACAAACCGACGCCGTTCGTCGCGCCGCTGCTCGAAGCCTTAGATATTGCCAAATACTTTAGCGTGGTTATCGGCGGCGATGATGTGCAAAACAAAAAACCGCATCCGGACCCGCTGTTACTGGTGGCTGAGCGGATGGGAATTGCCCCACAACAGATGCTGTTTGTCGGCGACTCACGCAATGATATTCAGGCGGCAAAAGCGGCAGGTTGCCCATCAGTTGGCTTAACCTACGGATATAACTACGGCGAGGCTATCGATCTCAGCCAGCCTGATGTAATTTATCAGTCTATAAATGACCTTCTGCCCGCATTAGGGCTTCCGCATAGCGAAAATCAGGAATCGAAAAATGACTAAGCCCATCGTTTTTAGTGGCGCACAGCCCTCAGGTGAATTGACCATTGGTAACTACATGGGTGCGCTGCGTCAGTGGGTAAACATGCAGGATGACTACCATTGCATTTACTGTATCGTTGACCAACACGCGATCACCGTGCGCCAGGATGCACAGAAGCTGCGTAAAGCGACGTTGGATACGCTGGCCTTGTATCTGGCTTGTGGTATCGATCCTGAGAAAAGCACCATTTTTGTTCAGTCCCACGTACCAGAACATGCGCAGTTAGGCTGGGCACTGAACTGCTATACCTACTTCGGCGAACTGAGTCGCATGACGCAGTTTAAAGATAAATCTGCGCGTTATGCCGAGAACATCAACGCTGGTCTGTTTGACTATCCGGTGCTGATGGCTGCGGACATCCTGCTGTATCAAACTAATCTGGTACCGGTGGGTGAAGACCAGAAACAGCACCTGGAACTGAGTCGCGATATCGCCCAGCGTTTCAACGCGCTGTATGGCGAGATCTTTAAGGTGCCGGAGCCGTTTATTCCGAAATCTGGCGCGCGCGTAATGTCGCTGCTGGAGCCGACCAAGAAGATGTCCAAGTCTGACGATAACCGCAATAACGTTATCGGCCTGCTGGAAGATCCGAAATCGGTAGTGAAGAAAATCAAACGCGCGGTCACTGACTCCGACGAGCCGCCGGTAGTTCGCTACGATGTGCAGAACAAAGCGGGCGTTTCCAACCTGCTGGATATCCTTTCTGCGGTAACGGGCCAGAGCATCCCAGAACTGGAAAAACAGTTCGAAGGCAAGATGTATGGTCATCTGAAAGGTGAAGTGGCTGATGCCGTTTCCGGTATGCTGACTGAATTGCAGGAACGCTATCACCGTTTCCGCAACGATGAAGCCTTCCTGCAACAGGTGATGAAAGACGGCGCAGAAAAAGCCAGTGTACACGCTTCCCGTACGCTGAAAGCGGTGTACGAAGCGATTGGTTTTGTGGCGAAGCCGTAATATCAAAACGCTCGGACGGTCCCCTCGCCCCTTTGGGGAGAGGGTTAGGGTGAGGGGAGCAGGCAAGCGCCAGTGGGAATTACCCTTTGCTCGCATTGTCGAATAAATCACTTCGTCATCACTCTGAAACCGGGGAAACCCGGTTTTTTTATCCTCTTTTCGCAACAACCCGAAAAAATGTGAAGCGCCTCGCCGTTTCCACATCTCGTCGTCGCCACTTATCTTCATTTTAATGAAGATATAAATATTCATTTTATTGAAAATATATTATGCGTCGAACGTTTATCAAAAAAGAAGGCGTCGTCATCACGACACTGGCCCGTTATTTGTTGGGTGAAAAATGCGGTAATCGACTGAAAACCATAGATGAGCTGGCAACTGAATGCCGTTCATCGGTTGGCCTGACGCAGGCCGCGTTGAAAACGCTGGAATCAAGCGGAGCGATACGGATTGAACGCCGTGGGCGCAATGGCAGTTATCTTGTCGAGATGGATAACAAAGCATTGCTGAGTCATGTGGATATCAACAACGTGGTATGTGCGATGCCTTTGCCCTATACCCGCTTGTACGAAGGTTTAGCGAGCGGATTGAAAGCCCAGTTTGATGGCATTCCTTTTTACTATGCGCATATGCGCGGCGCGGATATTCGCGTGGAGTGTTTACTTAACGGTGTCTATGACATGGCAGTAGTTTCCCGCCTGGCGGCGGAAAGTTATCTCAGCCAAAACAATTTGTGCATCGCCCTCGAGCTTGGCCCGCATACGTATGTTGGTGAACATCAACTGATATGCCGCAAAGGTGAGTCTGGAAATGTTAAGCGAGTAGGTCTCGATAGTCGTTCGGCGGATCAGAAAATCATGACCGATGTCTTTTTTGGCGATAGTGATGTGGAACGAGTCGATCTCTCTTATCACGAGAGTTTACAACGCATTGTTAAAGGCGATGTCGATGCGGTGATCTGGAACGTGGTGGCGGAAAACGAACTGACCATGCTGGGATTAGAGGCGACGCCGCTAACAGACGATCCGCGATTTTTACTGGCCACCGAAGCCGTGGTCCTGACGCGAGTCGATGATTACCCAATGCAACAATTGCTGCGTGCCGTTGTAGATAAACACGCCCTGCTTGCCCATCAACAACGGGTGGTGAGTGGGGAACAGGAACCCAGTTATTAAACGAAAGGCATCTGATATGGAAACCAGACTCAACCTGCTTTGCGAGGCAGGCGTTATTGATAAGGACGTCTGCAAAGGCATGATGCAGGTCGTCAACGTACTGGAAAAAGAGTGCCATCTGCCGGTGCGCAGTGAGCAAGGAACGATGGCGATGACACATATGGCGAGTGCACTGATGCGCAGTCGCCGTGGTGAAGAAATAGAGCCGCTGGATAACGAGTTGCTGGCGGAACTGGCGCAATCCAGCCACTGGCAAGCCGTTGTGCAATTGCATCAGGTGTTGTTGAAGGAATTCGCTCTGGAAGTTAACCCGTGTGAAGAAGGCTATTTTCTGGCCAATCTTTATGGATTATGGATGGCTGCTAACGAAGAGGTTTGAAGCTCCCGACAAATCCACGTCGCACAACCTAAATATTTAAAAAAATGAATATTTAATTCAAGGAACAGAAACGAGGCAACAAGATGTTTGTAGAAGCATTGAAACGCCAGAACCCGGCGCTGATTTCCGCCGCACTAAGTTTGTGGCAGCAGGGCAAAATCGCCCCGGACAGCTGGGTGATCGACGTGGATCAGATACTGGAAAACGGTAAGCGGCTCATTGAGACGGCGCGGCTTTACGGCATTGAACTGTATCTGATGACCAAGCAATTTGGTCGTAATCCGTGGCTGGCGGAAAAATTGCTGGCATTAGGCTACAGCGGCATTGTGGCGGTGGATTACAAAGAGGCGCGAGTCATGCGCCGCGCTGGTTTGCCAGTGGCGCATCAGGGGCATCTGGTACAAATCCCTTGTCATCAGGTTGCTGACGCCGTTGAACAGGGCACCGACATCATCACCGTGTTTACTCTCGACAAAGCACGGGAAGTTTCTGCGGCAGCGGTTAAGGCCGGACGGGTCCAGCCTGTGCTGCTCAAAGTTTATAGCGACGATGATTTTCTTTATCCGGGGCAGGAGAGCGGTTTTGTACAGCATTCGCTGCACGAGGTGATTGCTGAAATTAAGAAACTGCCGGGGCTGCATTTAGCCGGACTAACCCATTTCCCTTGCCTGCTTTGGGATGAGGCTGCCGGGAAAGTTTTGCCAACACCGAATCTTCACACGCTGGTACAAGCACGGGATCAACTGGCGAAATCTGGTATTGCGATTGAGCAACTGAACGTACCTTCAGCGACCAGCTGCACTTCGCTGCCATTGCTGGCGGAATACGGTGCGACTCATGCCGAACCCGGTCATGCGCTGACCGGTACTATTCCGGCAAACCAGCAGGGCGATCAGCCTGAACGTATCGCGATGCTCTGGTTAAGTGAAATCTCCCATCATTTCCGTGGCGACAGCTACTGCTACGGCGGCGGTTACTACCGTCGTGGTCATGCGCAACATGCGCTGGTGTTTACGCCAGAAAATCAAAAGATTACTGAAACCAATCTCAAAACCGTGGATGACAGCAGTATCGACTATACCCTGCCGCTGGCAGGCGAGTATCCGGTGAGCAGTGCAGTGGTGCTCTGTTTTCGCACGCAGATTTTTGTCACCCGTAGCGATGTGGTGCTGGTGTCCGGTATTCAGCGCGGCGAACCAGAAATAGTTGGTCGTTATGACAGCCTCGGCAACCCTCTGAAGGCATAAATGGCGCGATTTGTGGTGTTAGTGATTGATAGCTTTGGCGTAGGGGCAATGAAAGATGTCACGCTGGTGCGTCCGCAAGATGCCGGGGCGAATACCTGTGGTCACATCCTGAGCCAGTTGCCGCATTTGCAGCTACCAACGTTGGAGAAGCTGGGGCTAATCAACACATTGGGTTATGCGCCAGGCGATATGCAGCCGTCAGATTCCGCAACCTGGGGCGTGGCAGAGCTGCAACATGAAGGTGGCGATACCTTTATGGGGCATCAGGAAATTTTAGGCACGCGCCCGTTACCGCCGCTGCGGATGCCTTTTCGCGATGTGATTGACCGTGTTGAGCAGGCATTAGTTTCCGCTGGCTGGCAGGTGGAGCGCCGTGGCGATGATCTGCAATTTCTGTGGGTCAATCAGGCGGTTGCGATTGGCGATAATCTCGAGGCGGATTTAGGCCAAGTCTATAACATTACCGCCAATCTCTCTGTGATCTCTTTTGACGACGCAATCAAAATTGGTCGTATCGTGCGTGACCAGGTACAGGTCGGTCGGGTCATTACATTTGGCGGCCTGTTAACCAACAGTCAGCGTATTCTCGATGCCGCAGAAAGCAAAGAAGGGCGCTTTATTGGTATTAATGCGCCGCGTTCTGGCGCTTATGACAACGGCTTCCAGGTCGTGCATATGGGCTACGGTGTTGATGAAAAAGTGCAGGTGCCGCAAAAACTGTATGAAGCGGGCGTGCCAACCGTGCTGGTGGGTAAGGTGGCAGATATCGTCAGCAATCCTTATGGTGTGAGCTGGCAAAACCTGGTGGATAGCCAGCGGATTATGGATATCACCCTCGACGAATTTAACACCCATCCGACGGCGTTTATTTGCATCAATATCCAGGAAACCGACCTCGCTGGTCATGCAGAAGACGTCGCACGTTATGCCGAACGTTTGCAGGTCGTTGACCGTAACCTTGCCCGGCTTGTTGAGGCGATGCAGCCAGATGATTGCCTGGTCGTGATGGCGGATCACGGTAACGATCCGACCATTGGTCACAGCCACCATACCCGTGAAGTGGTGCCAGTGCTGGTTTATCAGCAAGGGCTGGTCGCCACGCAGCTCGGTGTGCGCACCACGCTTTCTGATGTGGGAGCTACCGTGTGTGAATTTTTCCGTGCGCCACCGCCACAAAATGGTCGCTCTTTTCTTTCCTCCCTCCGGTTTGCAGGAGACACCCTATGAGTTTTGATCCGACGGGTTACACCCTGGCCCATGAGCATCTGCATATTGATCTCTCCGGCTTTAAAAACAACGTGGACTGCCGCCTTGATCAGTATGCGTTCATTTGCCAGGAGATGAACGACCTGATGACCCGGGGTGTACGTAATGTGATTGAGATGACCAACCGTTACATGGGGCGCAATGCGCAATTTATGCTCGATGTAATGCGCGAAACCGGGATCAACGTGGTGGCCTGTACTGGTTATTACCAGGATGCGTTTTTCCCGGAACATGTGGTGACCCGCAGCGTGCAGGAACTGGCGCAGGAGATGGTCGATGAAATTGAACAGGGTATCGATGGCACGGAGCTGAAAGCCGGGATCATCGCGGAGATCGGCTCCAGCGAAGGAAAGATTACGCCGCTGGAAGAGAAGGTATTTATTGCCGCTGCGCTGGCGCATAACCAGACCGGACGCCCGATCTCCACGCATACGTCGTTCAGCACCATGGGGCTGGAACAACTGGCTCTGTTGCAAGCCCACGGAGTTGATCTTTCGCGCGTCACCGTTGGTCACTGCGATCTGAAAGACAACCTCGACAACATTTTGAAGATGATCGATCTCGGCGCGTACGTGCAGTTCGACACCATTGGTAAGAACAGTTACTACCCGGACGAAAAGCGCATTGCGATGCTCCACGCGCTACGTGACCGTGGGTTGCTGAACCGCGTCATGCTGTCGATGGATATTACGCGCCGCTCCCATTTAAAAGCCAATGGTGGTTATGGCTATGACTATTTATTGACCACCTTTATTCCGCAATTGTGCCAGTCAGGATTCAGTCAGGCCGATGTGGATGTGATGTTACGTGAAAATCCCTCTCAATTTTTCCAATAAGGACAGACTCATGAAAAAGATTGGCGTTGCAGGCTTACAGCGTGAGCAGATTAAAAAAACCATTGAAGCGACGGCTCCTGGCTGTTTTGAAGTTTTCATTCACAACGACATGGAAGCGGCAATGAAGGTGAAATCCGGGCAACTAGATTATTACATTGGCGCGTGTAATACCGGTGCGGGCGCGGCATAAAGCGAAAGACGAGCATATCGCCAAAATGATCGCTGAAGGGAAAGTGGCGTTTGGCCTTTCCGTTGAGCACGTCGAACACGCGATTCCGATGTTGATTAACCATCTGAAATAAAAGGCACGACTATGGATCTGTATATTCAGATTATCGTGGTGGCGTGCCTGACGGGTATGACATCGCTTCTGGCGCATCGCTCGGCGGCTGTTTTTCATGACGGCATCCACCCGATCCTGCCGCAACTGATTGAAGGCTATATGAACCGTCGCGAGGCGGGGAGTATCGCTTTTGGTCTGAGCATTGGTTTTGTGGCCTCGGTGGGGATCTCTTTTACCCTGAAAACCTGGCTGCTCAACGCATGGTTACTCTTTCTTCCTACCGATATCCTCGGCGTACTGGCGATAAACAGCCTGATGGCGTTTGGTCTTGGCGCTATCTGGGGCGTGTTGATCCTTACTTGCCTGTTGCCAGTTAACCAGCTGCTGACCGCGCTGCCGGTGGATGTATTAGGTAGCCTCGGGGAATTAAGCTCGCCGGTGGTTTCTGCTTTTGCACTGTTCCCGCTGGTGGCGATTTTCTACCAGTTTGGCTGGAAGCAAAGTCTGGTCGCCGCCGTGGTTGTTCTGATGACCCGTGTGGTAGTCGTGCGCTATTTCCCACATCTTAACCCTGAATCCATCGAAATCTTTATTGGCATGGTGATGCTGCTGGGGATCGCGATAACTCACGACCTGCGTCATCGTGATGAAAATGACATCGATGCCAGCGGGCTTTCGGTGTTTGAAGAGCGCACGTCGCGGATTATCAAAAACTTACCTTATATCGCCATCGTGGGAGCATTGATTGCCGCCGTTGCCAGTATGAAGATTTTTGCTGGTAGCGAAGTTTCGATCTTCACACTGGAGAAAGCGTATTCCGCAGGCGTGACGCCGGAACAATCGCAAACGCTGATTAATCAGGCGGCTCTGGCAGAATTTATGCGCGGACTGGGGTTTGTGCCGTTGATTGCCACCACCGCCTTAGCAACGGGTGTGTATGCAGTTGCGGGCTTTACCTTTGTTTATGCGGTGGGCTATCTCTCGCCGAATCCGATGGTTGCAGCGGTATTAGGCGCAGTGGTTATTTCGGCGGAAGTCTTGCTGCTTCGTTCGATCGGCAAATGGCTGGGACGCTACCCGTCGGTGCGTAATGCGTCGGATAACATCCGTAACGCCATGAATATGCTGATGGAAATGGCGCTGCTGGTCGGTTCGATTTTCGCAGCAATTAAGATGGCGGGTTATACCGGATTCTCTATCGCGGTTGCTATTTACTTCCTCAACGAATCCCTGGGCCGTCCGGTACAGAAAATGGCGGCACCGGTCGTGGCAGTAATGATCACCGGTATTCTGCTGAATGTTCTTTACTGGCTTGGCCTGTTCGTTCCGGCTTAAGGAAGGCTCCTATGAAGACGTTTCCTTTGCAAAGCCTGACTCTTGCTGAAGCGCAGCAAAAGCAGTTTGCGCTGGTGGACACTATTTGCCGCCATTTTCCAGGCAGCGAGTTTCTTGCTGGCGGTGATTTAGGGTTAACTCCAGGTCTGAATCAACCGCGTATTACCCAACGGGTGGAGCAGGTGCTGGCTGATGCATTTCACGCACAGGCCGCGGCGCTGGTGCAGGGCGCGGGGACTGGCGCGATTCGCGCCGGGCTGGCGGCTTTGCTCAAACCGGGGCAGCGTCTTCTGGTGCATGACGCGCCTGTTTACCCGACGACACGGGTTATTATTGAGCAGATGGGGCTGACGCTTATTACTGCTGATTTCAATGACCTGTTGGCACTGAAGCAGGTCGTCGACGAGCAACAACCTGATGCCGCGCTGGTGCAGCATACGCGCCAGCAGCCGCAGGACAGCTATGTGCTGGCAGATGTGCTGGCAACGTTGCGCGCGGCAGGTGTTCCAGCGTTAACCGATGATAACTATGCGGTGATGAAGGTAGCGCGAATCGGCTGTGAATGCGGCGCGAATGTCTCGACATTCTCCTGCTTCAAGCTGTTTGGGCCGGAGGGCGTTGGTGCAGTGGTTGGCGATGCCGATGTTATTAGTCGGATTCGCGCCACGCTTTACTCCGGCGGTAGCCAGATCCAGGGCTCACAGGCGCTGGAAGTCTTGCGTGGTCTGGTGTTCGCGCCAGTGATGCATGCGGTGCAGGCGGGAGTATCCGAACGGTTGCTGGCTTTGCTTAACGGCGGCGCGGTGGCGGAAGTGAAAAGCGCCGTCATTGCCAATGCGCAGTCGAAGGTGTTGATTGTCGAGTTTCATCAGCTGATTGCCGCCAGGGTGCTGGAAGAAGCGCAAAAGCGTGGCGCGTTGCCTTACCCGGTCGGTGCAGAGTCGAAATATGAAATCCCGCCGCTCTTCTATCGACTTTCAGGAACGTTTCGCCAGGCGAATCCACAACTCGAACATTGTGCGATTCGCATTAACCCGAATCGCAGCGGTGAAGAGACGGTGCTGCGGATTTTGCGTGAGAGTATTGCGAGTATTTAATGCTGGATAGCACCGTTCGGCAATCAAGCTAAATTCCGCACTGAACGCTCCCCTCGCCCCTTTGGGGAGAGGGTTAGGGTGAGGGGAACGTGCGGGATGTAAAATTCAGTGCGCCAGCATCGCCGGATGCGATGCTGGCGCATCTTATCCGGCCTACGGTTAATGTCTTTTATTATCAATCGTTAAGGTGATGCGATTGGCGCGGCAGAAGAGTTCGGAGACGTGCACCGGTTTGTCATTCTGATCAAAGGCGATTTTGCTGATGCGAAACAACGGTTCGCCCAGTTCGCATTTCAGCCATTTTGCCTGCGGGCGGGTGGCGGCAAAGATATCGATGGTCTTTTTGTCGCTGACCACTCGCGTGTCAAAACGCTCCTGAAATAACTGATAGGTGGAGCTTCCTTCGACGTAAATCTCATCAAAGTCAGGATAACGCGACAGCGGGATCCATGAACTATCAATAAACAGCGGCTCTTTATCGAGATACATCACCCGGCAGAGATGGAACACTTCGCTGTTTCCGGGGATGTTCAGCTTTTCGCAAAACGGCGCGGCGCTGACCCGTTCCTGTTCGATCACTTTCTCTTTCGTCGCCTTGCCTTGTGAGACGCCAAAATCGGTAAAACCACTGACAGTAAGCAGGGCGTTTTCAACTTTCTGGCTTTGTACAAAGGTGCCTTTTCCCTGCCAGCGGATCAGTACGCCGTCTGCCACTAAGTCGCTGATGGCTTTGCGAATGGTAATGCGGCTGACGTTATATTGTGTACAAAGCTCGTTTTCGGTAGGGATCTGTTGCCCGGCCTGGTAAACCCCCTGCGCGATATCATCCAGCAGCCGCTGGCGGACGGTAGCGTAGAGGAGTTGATGAGAGTAGCGGTCCGTAGCTGACATAATCGACCCTGAAATAAAGAATGAATTACTCGGATTATAGGGTCGTTTTCCGGCAAGTAACAGCACGTTGGCGTGAAGATGCTCACGCCAACGTTATACCTACCAGGCACCGTGGTACTGAATGGTTTTCGCCGCGCACGCCGTTCCCTGCGCCATCGCCTGCGGTAATGTCATCCCCGCAGACCAGCCGCAAAGGAATCCGGCAATGAACGAATCTCCGGCACCCATGGTGTCGATAACCGTCACCGGTTCAGGAGCCTGACGCCAGAACTGCGCGCCATCCCAGGCAATGCTGCCGTTTTCACCCAGCGTGACAATCACTGTTCCTGCGCCACGGGCAACAATCGCTTTCATCTTCAGACGCAGCGCTTCGTCTTCTTGCGGTGCGGAGGCAAAGGCAAAATCGAGATGCGGCACCAGTGTCTGCCAGAGCGGGCTGTCCCACTTGTCGGAGAAGTCGAAAGCGGTAAGTTTGCCCGCAGCGTGCAGCTGTGGGAATGCGTCTTCCGCATGTCCCCAGATTGCCGCGTGCACAATGTCATACTGCGCCAGCCAGGCGTAATCCTCTTCACTCAGGGCAAAGTCGGCCATCACGCCTTCGGTGTAGTCGCCAAAAACGCGATCATTGTCGTGCAGTTCCACCTGAGTTTGTGCGGTAACGCCGTGTTTCGTATGGACATGGCTGATATCGACGCCCATGCGGGCGAGATCCTGCTTCAGCTTTGTGCCGTAGTCATCGTCACCCACCCAGGTAATGCATCCCGGCTGTATGCCGTAGCGAGTGCAGTACACCGCCACATTGACCGCATTACCGCCAGAAAACGCTTTATTCAGTTGCGGGTAGATATCGACGCAGTTATCGCCGATTGTCGCTAGGGTTTTCATCTCTCATCCTCCGGCAGCAGCGCGCGAAAGCGTTCCAGCGCCTGGCGGGCATAGAGTCTGGGCTCGTTCATATACATCGTCACCAGCTCCACCGTACAGTAACCCTCATAGCCCCGATCAATAATATCGCGCATCAGTTCCCGCAGCGGCATTTTGCCTTCTCCAGGAATGTAATGCGTGTCGCTGGCCCCGTCGCTGTCGACAATATGCAGATGACGTAATTTATCGCCCAGTTTGTCGAAATAACTCATCACCGGTTCCGCCTGGACATACGGCGCGCAAATGTCGACCATGCTGAACAGGCGCGGCGAAGGCACCAGCGCCAGCGCATGAAGCACATCATTAGCATTACACACGACGTTCGATTCATACGGCGTTAACGGTTCGAGGATCAGATCCATGCCGATGTTTTCCGCGTACTCACACAGTTCGCTTAAGTTCTCTGCCAGCCGCCCCCAGATAACGTTAGGCGGCGTGAGATAGCCCGCGTGGGCCGCAGAAATCAGCGTATAACCCGCGTTCATCTCTTTTGCCATATATATCGCCAGCTTGATCATGTCCAGGCTTTCACGACGCATATGTTCATCGCCCAGCATCATGTTATACGGATAGCCGTTGGTTTCTGGCGTGTAACCGATAATCGGCATCTGATACGTCTGCGCCAGCGCCTTGATTTGTTTGATGCCGCCCGCTTTTAAGTCCGGCGCGAACGCGTGCGGGCGACCGCCCCAAATTTCGATGCCGTCGTAACCCAGCTCGCTTGCATCACGAAATGCGTGTTCAATAGGCAGCCGCTGGTGGCCGCAGGTAAACATACCTGTTTTCATCGGGTAACTCCTTGCGTAAATCCGGCCCGTTGCCGGGCCGGGAGAGGGATTAATATTCCACCAGACCACCGTAATAGCGGCGTTCATCCGGGTTGTGATCTTTGTAAATAGACAGGTAGTAGCAGAGCCACTCCATTGGCACGAACATCAGGAACGGTGCCAGCCACGGGTGCAGCCCTTGCGAAATTTCGGCGTAATCGATGACGATCACGTTGTCAGTACGCTGTTTAACAAAGTTAATGGCGCGTTCGGTGGTGTGGCGACTTTCATCATTGCCGAGCAGGAACAGGAACGGAACGCCCGGTTCGACAATCTCCAGCGGGCCATGGCGGAACTCTCCGCTCTCAATCACGCAGCCGTGCGTCCAGGTAAATTCCATCAGCGTTACAATGCCTTCTTTGTAACCCAGCGGACGCAGCGGACCCGCAGCAACGGTATAAATCATCGGCCACTGGCTGGCCAGTTCACCAAGCTGGCGGCCTTTTTCTTCCCAGGTGCGTACCAGATGACCGAGCGCATTCGGCAACTGCTTGAGATCGTTTTTGATCTTGCCGATTTCCGCGTTCGGCGCGAGGAGGGTGATCATCTCCAGCACCACGCTGTAGCAGAGCAGCAGGTGAATTTCCCAGATACAGTCGGCCTGATAATCAATGCTAAATTCCGCCGCCGAGGTAATCGGGCTGTCCGCGCGTTTGGTGAACGCCGCAGTGAGTGCGCCGCAGGCCCGGCCCAGCTCCAGCGCTTTGATTACCTCTTCCGTTTTACCGTAGTCAGAAACGCCAATCACCGCGCAACGATCGTCGAGGCGATACGGGGTGTTATCGCAGAACTCCCAGCCGGAAATGGCGTAGACCTGAAGATCGGAAAAGCGATCCGCCAGATGTTTCGCCGTTTGCGCCGCGTTGAGTGGCGAGCCGCAGGCAACGAAATAAATACGATCAATGTCGCGCTTCACCATCTCTTCCACGATGGCGTGCACCAGCGGAACGTCATGGCTGAGAACTTTTTCCACTTCCTGAACCATATTTTCGGTGACCAGAAAGTCCACGGTGCTTTTATCAATATCCAACATTTTATTTTCTTCAGATAACATTACGACAAAGCGTTGAGCTGGCGGCTACGCTTCGCCCAGAAGGCGTAAGCAGGCAGACCAGTAGCAATAACGATGACGGCGCAGATAAGGCCGGGAATCGGTGCCCAGACAAAGGTTGAGGCGACCAGAATGAGGCTTGACGCAATGGCGAGGGTGGTCATCAGCCCGAAAGCCGGAGTACGCCACAGCGGTTTGTAATCGTCGCGTTTACGACACCAGATGATGGAGCCGAAGGTGAGGGTATTTTTGAAACACATCACCAGGGTGAAATAACCCAGCAGGCTGGTGAGATCGGAAACGAAGATGAAGAAGATCCCCAGCGCCCCTTGCAGGATGATGGAGACATCCGGCGTGTTGTATTTCGGATGCACATGGCCGAAGCATTTAAAGAACAGGTTGTCTTTCGCCATCGCGTATTCCAGCCGCGGCTGGTACATCACGCAGCTGGAAAGCGAACCAAGAATGACGATCATCGCCGTGATGGCAACAAAGATCCCAGCGGTGCTGCCGAGTGCGGGGATCTAGGTCAGGGCGTCGGAAATCGGCGTTTCAGAATTGGCGAGTTTGTCGAAGGGCATCAGGCCGGAAATCACCAGCGCCAGCAGGGTGTAGAGCACCAGAACCAGCAGACAGGAACCAATCAGCGCTCGTGGCATGGTTTTTCCGGGGTTTTTAATTTCGCCGGTCATATAACAGATAGAGGCCATGCCGGTATACGACCAACTGGTGGCAGAGATCCCCGCCAGCAGCGCCATAAAGCTGCCCGTTGCGCCAATCGCAGTGGTGGTAAGGGCGGCAAAATTCTCCGCTTTAAACCAGAAGATCCCAAGGCCAATGACGATAGTGAACGGGATAATTTTGGCGATGGTAATTAGCGTCTGAAACGCTGCGCCGCCTTCAACGGAGCGCAGGTGTAGCAACATAAAGGCGATAATTAATCCGGCGGCGATAAATTTACCGAGCAACGGATCGATAGGCGTTAAAAAGCCAAGATTGCTGACAATCGCCAGCGCCATAATCGACAATGACGGCGCATCGTTGGCCCAGAAGCTGGCCCAGCCGGAGAGGAAAGCCAGCGGTCGGCTTCCGGCATTTTTCAGATAAACATAATCTGCGCCATTTTCCGGATAAGCGGTGGATAGTTCCGCATAGACGCACATTTGCGGGATCACAATTAACCCGCCAATGACAAACGCGAGCACCGTAAGCCACGGCGTGCCCGCTGCTTTTGCCACTTCACCCACAGATACAAAAATACCGGAGCCGACGGTTGTCCCGACGGCGATTGCAAGAACGGCCCAAAATCCGAGCTTGCGTTGGAGTTCCTGGCTTCCCATAGCGATACCTTTTTCTTGTCCAATACGTTGTAGGGGAGAGTTTGCAGTCATTTAAAAGGCAACATGACAATGCATGATGAATATAACAACATATGATGTTGTGTAATGTGGAGGAAGATCACAAAATTTCGCACAGGATCGCGCTGTGGCTAATGGATGTAGTTATAAAATTGAATTTAAAGTGAAAATATTTTTACGGGCGGGGGCAAGAAGGACATAGAAACAAATACGCCCTCGGAAAATCCAGAGGGCGTCGGGCAATTAAACCGGTGTTAGCCGATTTCTGTCAGAGACTTACTGTGCAGTAGGACCGCAACCGCCAATGATTTTAGAAATAGAAATTGCCGGGTGCAGCAGGTAGTCGTAAGAGCAGTTCTTATCACGGTTTTCAATATGACCAGTACATGCAGTTAACGTAGCCAGTACTGCACCTACCAGTGCAACTTTAATAAATTTGTTCATTTACATTCCCTATGTATTATATATTAATTAATATTCATTGATTATATGAATATAAGCAGACTGCTCGTTAAGAACGATACAGGAATATTTAATTGGCGTCAGTGAGCGAATGACTTAATTTTGTAAGTCGCTGTAACGGTGAATATAACCCATTAGCAGATAATATTTATTAAGGGGTTATGTTTTATTTGCTGAATATATAAAAAGAGTCATTAAGAAGGCCAGAATTCTCTGGCCCGGGTTAAATTAATGATTGGAGAACCAGTTCAGTTTATCGCGCAGGCCAACAACCCGACCAATAATAATTAGCGATGGACTGTTCATTTGCTGAGCAAGTTCACCGAGTTGCGTGAGCGTACCGTCAATCACGCGCTGCGTGACTGCCGTTCCGTTTTCGACAATTGCCACCGGCATTTCGCCAGGCATACCGTGTTCAATCAGCTTTTGCTGAATAGTCGCGGCCTGATTCAACCCCATATAGAACACCAGCGTCTGTTTTTCTGCCGCCAGGTTTTCCCAGTCCAGCTCGCCACCGGTTTTTAAGTGTCCGGTAATTAAGCGTACGCTCTGGGCATAATCGCGATGCGTGAGTGGAATACCCGAATAGGCAGAGCAACCAGAAGCTGCGGTAATACCCGGAACCACCGAGAACGGAATACCCGCGTTGCACAGTGTTTCCAGCTCTTCGCCACCACGGCCAAAAATAAACGGATCGCCACCTTTCAGCCGCACCACGCGTTTGCCTTTTTGCGCTTCCCGCAGCAGGATCTGGTTAATCTCTTCCTGCGGTACACAGTGGTATCCCGCGCGTTTGCCGACGAAAACGCGATCAGCATCGCGGCGTACCAGATTCATAATATCGTCAGAAACCAGACGGTCGTAGACCACCACATCTGCCTGCTGAATTTGTTGCAGTCCTTTCAGCGTCAGCAGCCCGGCATCGCCCGGACCTGCACCAACCAGCACCACTTCACCGCGATGGTCGAGCGGTTCGTTGATTAACTGTTCGGTCGTTTCAGTAATGGCTTTCTGATCGTTGTTTGCCAGCGACTGCGCCAGGCGGTCGTTAACGAACAATTTCTCCCAGAAACGGCGACGCTCACTCATCGTGGCGAACTGTTGTTTCACTCGCCCGCGTAATTGCCCGGCATATTTCGCCACCTGGCCCAGATGCAACGGCAGCAGTGATTCGAGTTTTTCGCGCAACAGGCGCGCCAGAACCGGAGAGGTGCCGCCAGAGGAGACCGCTACCATTAGCGGTGAGCGGTCAATAATCGACGGCATAATAAAGCTGGCGGCTTTCGGCGCATCGACTACGTTACAGAAGATGCGACGAGCTTCAGCGGCTTCGCTGACGCGCTGGTTAAGCGTGTCATCATCCGTCGCTGCAATCGCCAGCCAGCAGGTGTCGAGAAGGCTTTCATCAAATGGCCCTTCGACGAGGGTTAACATGCCTGCATCTGCCCATGCGGTGAACTGTGGAATAAACGCTAATGCATTCACCGTTAAGCGAGCGCCTGCGTCTAACAGCAACCTTGCTTTGCGTTCCGCGACATCACCACCGCCGACAATCAGACAGTCGCGATCGCGTAATTGGCAAAATATAGGCAAATGATCCACGTAAAAACCCCTTAGTAATTAACCGGCAGCCGTTTCAGTTTGATTAAATTTGTCCGCAACCGGACGATTCGCTTTCGGCGTAGCATACCAATAACCCAATCCCATGAATACGGCACCTGATAAAGTATTACCCAGCGTCACCCACAGCAGGTTATGACCAATACCCGCCAGCGTGTAGGCTTCGCTGTGGTTGCCGAACCAGGAGAGCGCGAACAGCGTCATGTTAGCGATAGAGTGCTCGTAGCCGGACGCGATAAATGCCAGCAGACACCACCAGATAGCGATAAATTTCGCCGCCCCTTCAGTGCGCAGCGCCATCCAGATTGCCAGGCAAACCAGCCAGTTACACAATGCACCTTTGAAGAACAGTACCATTGCCGGTGCAGTGGTTTTAGCCAGCGCGACGGAGTGAACGATGCTGGTATCTACCGGCAGCAGGCTACCGCCGCCCCAGCTATAGAGCATGGCAACGAAGACGGAACCGACCAGGTTACCCAGCCAGGTTTGCGGCAGGATTGCCCACATTTGCCCGTGGCTGATGCTGCCCGCTTTTACCCCAAAGGTGAGGAACATGGTGTGTCCGGTGAACAGTTCAGAACCGGCGATAATCACCAGCGTTAAGGCGATACCAAAGGTCGCGCCCATCACCAGCGGACGTACGGACGGGTCGAGCAAATTACCGAGCGTGAAAATCAGGATGATCCCAAGACCCACATATGCGCCCGCCATGGCGGAGCTGACCCAAAAGCCGAGCGGGTTATTTGCCGACAGGCGTGCAATGCGCGCAGCATTAGCCGCACACTTATTAATAGTGTCTGTAAACATTTGATTATCCTTTAAAAAATAAAAACAAAAAATAAAACAAAAAGTTTAAAAAATGTCCTGCAATATACCGAAGGTCATTACAGGACCATGCAAAAAGGGGAGGCATTGCGCCTCCCGTTAAAACATTAACCGCGCAGCTGCACCACGCCGTCTTTCACTCGTGCTTCGTAATGTTTGACGGAAAACTGTTCGTCTTCCATGCACAAGCCATCACTTAAGCGAAAACGCTGTTTTTTCAGCGGGCTGGCGACCCACAGCTCGCCCTGGTGTTCCGCAATCAGCCCGCGTGATAGCACGCTGGACTCGAAGAACGGATCAATGTTGCTGATCGCAAACACCTGGTCGCTGTGATACGGGCGGAAAATCGCTACCTGCTCGTCACCTAACAGCGCGCAGACGCCGGTTTCAGGCAGGATGTCATCGATTTTGCAGATGTCTTTCCACTGGCTCATGCGTTGTCCTCCACCAGAGTTACCGGGATACGTTCATACGGCGTTGCCGGACGGTGCTGTTCGCGCTCTGGCACCATCTGCACGTTCGGGTCACGCTTGTCGCTGTTGATGAAGTGTTTGAAGCGAGTCTGCGCGGACGGTGTATTGACCGTTTCAGTCCACTCACACACTACCGCTTCACGCAGGCGCGCCATCTCTTCTTCCAGATGAGCGTTCAGCCCCAGTTTGTCGTCAATGATCACCGCTTTCAGGTAATCGATGCCGCCTTCGAGGTTTTCTAACCACGGCGCGGTACGCGTCAGTTTGTCGGCGGTACGGATGTAGAACATCATGAAGCGGTCGAGATATTTGATCAGCGTTTCGCGATCGATATCCGCTGCCAGCAGATCCGCATGACGCGGTTTCATGCCGCCGTTACCGCAAACATACAGGTTCCAGCCTTTTTCAGTGGCGATAATACCCACGTCTTTACCCTGAGCTTCTGAACATTCACGGGTACAGCCGGAGACACCGAACTTCATTTTGTGCGGCGTACGGATGCCTTTGTAGCGGTTTTCCAGTTCCACGCCGAGGCCGACGCTATCGCCAACACCGTAGCGGCACCAGGTGCTACCCACGCAGGTTTTCGCCATACGCAGTGCTTTCGCATAGGCATGACCGGTTTCGAAGCCAGCTTCAATCAGCTGACGCCAGATTTCCGGCAGATCGCCTTTCTGTGCGCCAAACATCGCCAGGCGCTGGGAGCCGGTGATTTTGGTGTAGAGATTAAATTTACGCGCGATACGACCCACTGCCATCAGCCCTTCCGGGGTGATTTCACCGCCCGGAGAACGCGGGATCACCGAGTAGGTGCCGTCTTTCTGGATGTTAGCGAGGAAGTTGTCGTTAGAATCCTGCAGCGGAGTATGTTCCGGCTTCAGAATGTATTCGTTCCAGCAGGAGGCCAGCAGCGAACCGACGGTTGGTTTACAAACTTCACAACCGTAGCCTTTGCCGTGTTTCGCCAGCAGTTCTTCGAAGGTTTTAATGCCTTCAACGCGGATCAAATGGAACAGTTCCTGACGCGAATAAGCAAAGTGTTCGCACAGGTTGTTGTTAACTTCGATGCCCTGTTTCGCCAGTTCCGCGTTCAGTACCTGAGTGACCAGCGGGATACAGCCACCGCAGCCAGTACCCGCTTTGGTTTCAGCTTTCAGCGCCGCAACTGTGTGGCAGCCTTTGTTGATGGCAGCAATCAGATCACCTTTAGTGACGTCGAAGCAGGAGCAGATTTGCGCGCTGTCCGGCAGTTTATCAACACCGATAGACGGCTTACCGCTACCCGAGTGCGCCGGCAGAATCAGAGAATCCGGGTTTTCCGGCAGCTCGATAGCGTTCAGCACCAGTTGCAGCAGGTTGCCGTAGTCGCTGGTATCGCCCACCAGTACCGCACCGAGCAGGGTTTTGTTGTCTTCGCTGACAATCAGGCGTTTGTAGATCTCTTTACTTTCGTCGAGGTAAACATAGCTACGTGCGCCAGGCGTGCGACCGTGCGCATCACCAATACCACCTACGTCTACGCCCAGCAGTTTCAGCTTGGCGCTAAGGTCAGCACCTTCAAAGGCGTTTTCGCTACCCAGAATATGGTCAACGGCGACCTGCGCCATTTTGTAGCCTGGTGCTACCAGACCAAATACACGGTTGTTCCAGCTTGCGCATTCACCGATGGCGTAGATATCCGGATCGGAAGTCTGGCAGGAATCATTAATGACAATCCCCCCACGCGGAGCAACGTCCAGACCACACTGGGTTGCCAGCTTATCGCGCGGACGGATACCGGTAGAGAAGACGATAAAGTCGACTTCCAGTTCGCTGCCGTCGGCAAAACGCATGGTTTTACGCGCTTCGACACCTTCCTGCACAATCTCAAGGGTGTTTTTGCTGGTGTGAACGCGCACGCCCATACTTTCGATTTTGCGACGCAGCTGCTCGCCACCCATCTGATCAAGCTGTTCCGCCATCAGCATAGGGGCAAATTCGATAACGTGGGTTTCAATACCTAAGTTTTTCAGCGCGCCAGCGGCTTCCAGACCTAACAGGCCGCCACCAACAACGGCACCGCGTTTGCTGCGACGGGCGCAGGATTCAATGGCGTTGAGGTCTTCAATGGTGCGATAGACAAAGCAGTCCTGAGTATCAGAACCTTTGATTGGTGGGATCCACGGGTAGGAACCGGTTGCCATGATCAGCTTGTCATAAAAAACGGTACGTCCGGCGCTGGAGTGAATCACCTTCTCCTGACGGTTGATGGTGATAGCGCGTTCGCCGACCAGAACTTTGATGCCGTGTTTCTCGTAGAAGCCTTCGCGCACCAGCGACAGCTCTTCGGCGGTGTGGTGAGAGAAGTAAGACGAGAGGTGTACGCGGTCATAAGCGATGCGCGGTTCTTCACAGAAAACGGTAATATCAAAGTTGGCCGCATCAGATTTATCAAGAAGATCTTCGATAAAGCGATGGCCGACCATACCGTTACCGATAATTGCGAGTCTGACTTTGCTCATTTTTGCCTCGATTTCTTTTCTATTACCGCCTACCTTAACGATTCAGCAACCCCGCTTATTGATGTAAATCAAATTCACCTTTATATACTCCTTAAGGGGTATATTGCTGATTTGTATAAATTTTCTTAAGTCACGGAATTGTCTGACATTTCATGTTTGTGCAAAAAATGGACAAAATGAACGGGTTTATAGAAATAGATGCACGTAGCGGGGGAAGAGAGGAAAAGGCCGGACGACGATAGTGCCGTCCGGCATTAGCAATTAATGAGAGGTCAGGGTGTTATGCTGACGGTGACGGCTGACGAAACCTAACAGGAAGCACATCACAAAGACGACAGCGTACAGACCGTTTGCTGTAAGCAGTGCCGCCTGCGGACCGCTATGTTCAACAATCGGGCCGGTAACCACAAAGGTCAACATAGTACCGATGGTTCCGCAGGTCAGGACAAAGTTAACCAGTTTTGGCGACGGTACTTTGGTCTGCTGTGAACCCAGGGTGATGATGGTGGTATAGATCGCGCTGGAGAAGAAGCCCAGAGCGAGAATTGACCACGCCATATGTGCTGGTGTTCCGGTGTTAAAGACGTACATCAGAATCGCAGCCAGACCAGCCAGTACGGTCAGAATGCGTTGCAAATCAAAGAAGCGAAGAATAAAGCTGAACGCCCACATGCCGACCATGTATGACATCCAGAAGTTACTCACCAGCGTGCCCGCGTCGTTCAGGCTCATGCCCAGGCCTTTGGCATACTCAGGCACCCAGGAGATAAAACCTAACTGACCGAGGATGTAGCACAGCGCCGCAACAGAGAGAAACAGTACGCCGATCCCCCACTTTTCTTTCTCTACCGGAGCATCCGTTTTTGGTGCACGTTTGCCCAGTGCCGGGAACTCACAGCTGAAGGTCAGAATAAAAATAGCGACATACACCAGCCCGATGCAGGCATAAACCCAGTACCACTCAATGCTGCGCGCCAGTAGAAACGCGGCGATCATTGGGAAAATCATCCCAGCCATACTGAAGAAGGAGTCAGTAAATAACAGGCGGGAACCGCGCTGACGCCCTTCATACATTTGTGTTATCAGGAATGTACCAATCGACATAGTAATGCCGCTGACCACCCCGAGAATGAACATCGCCGTCGAGAACAGCGCCAGGCTGTGGCTGAACATCAAACCGGCAACCGCCAGCACCATCAGGAGAAAGCCAAAACGTAACTGCGTTTTCAACGGGACGATTTCCATCAGCCAGGCGTTGAGGAAGATAGAGATTAAAATGCCGGCGTTGAGGAAGGTGAAGGTGTTACTCATACTGGAAACAGGCAGATTGAAATAATCGGCGATATTTCCCATCACCATCCCGGTGACAATAACCAACGCACCAGTCAGTGCGTAGGAGAGAAAGCTAATCCATGTGAGCTTGATGCGATTGCTGTTAGTCATGATTGGCCTGCGTTCAAAAATAAAATGGCATAGCGGGATATGCCGCGAGCGGGCGATTTTAGGTGATTTTGTGATCTGTTTAAATGTTTTATTGCAATCGGTTGCTAAATTGCATTTTAAGAGGTGATTTTGATTACGGAATAAAAAGTGATCGTCAGGTTACATATATTTCAGATACGTAAAATTAGGTAAAGGGATGGCCTTGTTCTTGAAGGCTATTTAGAATCTCTTCACTTGCTTTTTTTCTGCTCTGTTTGTTAAGGAAATCTCATGTTCAAATCGACCCTGGCGGCGATGGCTGCTGTTTTCGCTCTTTCTGCTCTTTCTCCCGCAGCAATGGCAGCGAAAGGGGACCCGCACGTATTGTTGACAACCTCAGCTGGTAACATCGAACTGGAGCTGGATAAACAAAAAGCGCCAGTGTCTGTGCAAAACTTTGTCGATTATGTGAACAGCGGTTTTTATAACAACACTACCTTTCACCGCGTCATTCCTGGCTTTATGATTCAGGGCGGCGGTTTCACCGAGCAGATGCAGCAGAAAAAACCAAACCCGCCAATCAAAAATGAAGCCGATAACGGCCTGCGCAACACGCGTGGCACCATCGCGATGGCGCGTACCGCTGACAAAGACAGCGCCACCAGCCAGTTCTTTATCAACGTTGCCGATAACGCCTTCCTTGACCATGGTCAGCGTGATTTCGGTTACGCGGTATTTGGTAAAGTGGTGAAAGGCATGGACGTTGCCGATAAGATTTCCCAGGTGCCGACTCATGATGTTGGTCCGTACCAGAATGTGCCGTCAAAACCGGTAGTTATCCTTTCCGCTAAAGTCCTGCCGTAATGATTTCTCGCGCGGGCAATCTTGCCCGCGCTTCTGCTCTCCCGGCGTAACCCGGATTTGCCGCTTATACTTGTGGCAAATGGACACGTTCAGGGAGGCATCAAGTGAAGAAACTCACCGATAAGCAAAAGTCCCGTCTCTGGGAGCTTCAGCGTAATCGTAATTTCCAGGCCAGTCGCCGTCTTGAAGGCGTCGAGATGCCTTTAGTCACTCTTACTGCCGCAGAGGCTTTAGCGCGCCTTGAAGAGCTGAGGAGGCACTATGAGCGATAAATTCGGCGAAGGGCGCGATCCGTATCTTTATCCTGGCCTTGATATCATGCGTAACCGGCTGAACATCCGCCAGCAGCAGCGGCTGGAACAGGCCGCTTACGAAATGACGGCGCTGCGTGCTGCGACCATTGAGCTTGGTCCGCTGGTGCGCGGTTTACCGCATTTGCGCACTATCCATCGCCAGCTGTACCAGGATATTTTCGACTGGGCAGGGCAACTGCGTGAAGTTGATATTTATCAGGGCGATACGCCGTTCTGCCACTTTGCTTATATCGAAAAAGAGGGCAATGCCCTGATGCAGGATCTGGAGGAAGAAGGTTATCTGGTTGGCCTGGAGAAAGCGAAGTTCGTCGAGCGGCTGGCGCATTACTATTGTGAAATCGACGTGCTGCATCCCTTCCGGGTGGGAAGTGGTCTGGCACAGCGGATCTTCTTCGAGCAACTGGCGATTCATGCCGGATATCAACTGAGCTGGCAGGGTATCGAAAAAGAGGCTTGGAATCAGGCAAATCAGAGTGGGGCAATGGGGGATCTCACCGCACTGCAGATGATATTTAGCAAAGTGGTAAGCGAAGCCGGGGAATCTGAGTAAAATAGTGCGGTTCTTTCGTACCGGAGCCGCCATGATCCTGCTTATAGATAACTACGATTCTTTTACCTGGAACCTCTACCAGTACTTTTGTGAACTGGGGGCGGATGTGCTGGTTAAGCGCAACGATGCGTTGACGCTGGCGGATATCGACGCCCTTAAACCACAAAAAATTGTCATCTCACCTGGCCCCTGTACGCCAGATGAAGCCGGGATCTCCCTTGACGTTATTCGCCACTATGCCGGGCGCTTGCCGATTCTTGGCGTCTGCCTCGGTCATCAGGCAATGGCGCAGGCATTTGGCGGCAAAGTTGTGCGCGCCGCAAAGGTCATGCACGGCAAAACCTCGCCGATTACACATAGCGGTGAGGGCGTATTTCGGGGGCTGGCAAATCCACTTACCGTGACACGCTACCATTCGCTGGTGGTGGAACCTGACTCATTACCAGCGTGCTTTGACGTGACGGCCTGGAGCGAAACCCGCGAGATTATGGGGATTCGCCATCGCCAGTGGGATCTGGAAGGTGTGCAGTTCCATCCAGAAAGTATTCTTAGCGAACAAGGACATCAACTGCTGGCTAATTTCCTGCATCTCTGATTTCCGATTGCCATTCAGTGATTTTTTATGCATATTTTGTGATTATAATTTCATATTTATTTATGCGTAACAGGGTGATCATGAGATGGCAATTGAACAAACAGCAATTACACGCGCGACTTTCGATGAAGTGATCCTGCCGATTTATGCTCCGGCAGAGTTTATTCCGGTAAAAGGTCAGGGCAGCCGAATCTGGGATCAGCAAGGCAAGGAGTATGTCG
This sequence comes from Shigella sp. SIG3, assembly GCF_053555855.1. Taxonomy (NCBI): domain Bacteria; kingdom Pseudomonadati; phylum Pseudomonadota; class Gammaproteobacteria; order Enterobacterales; family Enterobacteriaceae; genus Shigella; species Shigella sp. SIG3. The sequence goes on along the minus strand of NZ_JBQZXE010000003.1, from coordinate 35,409 downwards.
ATTTCGCGGGTGGCATTGCAGTTACGGCGTTGGGCCATTGCCATCCTGCGCTGGTGAACGCGTTAAAAACCCAGGGCGAAACTCTGTGGCATATCAGTAACGTTTTCACCAATGAACCGGCGCTGCGTCTTGGGCGCAAACTGATTGAGGCGACGTTTGCCGAACGCGTGGTGTTTATGAACTCCGGCACGGAAGCTAACGAAACCGCCTTTAAACTGGCACGCCATTACGCCTGTGTGCGTCATAGCCCGTTCAAAACCAAAATTATTGCCTTCCATAACGCTTTTCATGGTCGCTCGCTGTTTACCGTTTCGGTGGGTGGGCAGCCAAAATATTCCGACGGCTTTGGGCCGCAACCGGCAGACATCATCCACGTTCCCTTTAACGATCTCCATGCAGTGAAAGCGGTGATGGATGATCACACCTGTGCGGTGGTGGTTGAGCCGATCCAGGGCGAGGGCGGTGTGACGGCAGCGACGCCAGAGTTTTTGCAGGGCTTGCGCGAGCTGTGCGATCAACATCAGGTATTATTGGTGTTTGATGAAGTGCAGTGCGGGATGGGGCGGACTGGCGATTTGTTTGCTTACAGGTACTACGGTGTGACGCCGGATATTCTGACTTCTGCGAAAGCGTTAGGCGGCGGCTTCCCGATTAGCGCCATGCTGACCACGGCGGAAATTGCTTCTGCGTTTCATCCTGGTTCTCACGGTTCCACCTACGGCGGTAATCCTCTGGCCTGTGCAGTAGCGGGCGCGGCGTTTGATATCATCAATACCCCTGAAGTGCTGGAAGGCATTCAGGCGAAACGCCAGCGTTTTGTTGACCATTTGCAGAAGATCGATCAGCAGTACGATGTGTTTAGCGATATTCGCGGTATGGGGCTGTTAATTGGCGCGGAGCTGAAACCACACTACAAAGGTCGGGCGCGTGATTTCCTGTATGCGGGTGCAGAGGTTGGCGTAATGGTGCTGAATGCCGGACCGGATGTGATGCGTTTAGCACCGTCGCTGGTGGTGGAAGATGCGGATATCGATGAGGGGATGCAACGTTTCGCCCACGCGGTGGCGAAGGTGGTTGGGGCGTAAATAAGACGCATCAGGCAAAATATGTCGGATGCGGCGTGAATGCCTTATCCGATGGTTTAGCCTGTATTACGCCTTCGAATCCCGCAACTTGCGACTCAGCCAAATCCCGTGATGCGGTCGCTGACGCCATGCCATCGACGAAATGGTGTGCATGGTGTTCAGATGGCCAATAACCCGCTGTAAATGCTGCTCCAGCGTACCTGCCGCGCCTTCGTGCGGCTGCATCTCCGGCGCATCCATGATATTGGCATCGCCAGAACTACCCGGTTCGTCATACTCCAGTCGCTGCTGACAACGCTGAATGGCGATTTCACAAGACTGTAAATACTCTTGTGCCAGTTCAGGTGGCAATGCCCGGTGTTCCCGCGCCAGCGTGGTCATGGCATTAATATGCTCAACAATAAACTGGCTGTGCGTTACCCACAGTTTCATATCTGCCAGATAATGGCTGTTGAATGCCGGTTCCTGCATCGCCTGATTCAATGAGTTATACAGAGTGTTATGCGCCTGATTTACCCGCATTCTCTGCCAGGCCAGTGGCGTTGGTTGCGGGTCCTCGCTCAGAATCAAGCGAATCGCTTCCTGATAGGCTTCTAAAGCATCATGGGCGTTTTTACGCAATAACCCGCTCTGCCACTGCGGCCACAGCCAGACGGTACCACCGAAAGCAATCAAACAACCAATAATGGTATCGATAAGACGTGGAAGGATGTACTGCTCACCGTTCAGCCACAACAGTTGCAGGGTATACACTGCGGTAATAGTAAAACCGACCGTTGCCCAGCCGTAGTTTTTGCGCAATATCAGGTAGCTGGCGAGGGTGGTAATCAGCATCAACGTCAGGGTGTAACCTTCGGGAATTTTAAAGTGCAGCGCTACGCCCGCAATGATTAACCCGACCACGGTTCCCACGGAGCGATTCACAATCCTCAGACGGGTTGCGCCATAGCCATTTTGTGTCACCAGCAATACCGTCATCAGGATCCAGTACGACTTCGGCAGATGCAGCACGGTGCCCATCAGGCTGGCAACGCTTAACATCACACTGAGTCGTCCGGCATTGCGTAGCGCCGGAGACTTTAGTGACAGATAACTTTTCAGTGCCGGAAGCAACGGCATTCGCCGCTGTTTATCGGCCAGTAAGTCACGGGCATAGAGCGGTTTTTGGGTGCGCAGCACGCGGGCGATGCGGCTGAAATGCCAGTAGCAGAATTGCCCAACCGGATTATCCGGATGCTGGCGGGCGATTTTTTCCAGTGCGCCAATTTGCTTTTCCATCGTAAAACGCGTTGGCAGGCGATGGTAAAGAATGTCATCAGCCAGCACGCGCAGGCGAGCGGCGACGGTTTGCGCATTCCAGCGGATAACTTCTTCCGCATGGCTACGCTCGACCAGTTTTTGCACCTCTTCCGGCTGATGCAAACTGACCGAAATATGTTCCTGCAAATCCAGCGCCTCCTGGAAAATACGCAGCATCCGCTTGTAATCGGTATTGTTTTGCGCGGAAAGCATATGCATTTGCTGATAGCACTGAGTAATTAAATCGACCGCTTTTTGCTGGCGCACCAGCAGCGGTGGCAGCGCTTTTTCAGGATCGGTGTGCTGGGTAAGCAGGCTGTATTTGGCTTCACAATAATCTGCCAGTTCACGGTACAGCAGACTTAGTGACTCGCGCAGCGGTTGTTCGCGCCAGATCCAGAACCAAAACCAGTTAAACAATCCGTACCAGAGAGTGCCCAACGCATAGATGAGCAATGGTTCCCAGACCGGCATGTATCCCGCCAGACTGAGGGTAAAAATGGCGGCGAGCAGCGATGCAGGAAGCAATTTTGCGTGCAATGGCCCCAGCTCAGCAGTGACGCCAAGTACCAGCGTTAATCCGGTCAGCAAAAAGGGCAGGGGAACATCTTTTACCAGTAGCAGCTGTGTCAGTAAGCTACAGGTGGCAAACAGCGACGCACCAATGATTAAGTGTTTGAAAAAACGTTTATGAGGCGTATCAAGGCCCGCAATATTGCAACAGGCAGGAACGAGGGAGAAGAGCAGACCGAATCGTAATTCGCCAAGCATTAACCCAACGGCCACGGGCAAACATAGCACCAGCGTTTGTCGAAGTGCATAGTTGATATCGGGGTGATAAATCAGTCTGCGCCACATCGGGGGAAACAAAATGGCGCGCTACCAGGTAACGCGCCACTCCGACGGGATTAACGAGTGCCGTAAACGACGATGGTTTTACCGTGTGCGGAGATCAGGTTCTGATCTTCCAGCATCTTCAGAATGCGTCCCACGGTTTCACGAGAACAGCCGACAATCTGACCGATTTCCTGACGGGTAATTTTGATTTGCATACCGTCCGGGTGAGTCATAGCATCTGGTTGTTTTGCCAGGTTCAGCAGAGTCTGTGCAATGCGGCCCGTCACGTCGAGGAACGCCAGGTTGCCCACTTTCTCTGAAGTGACTTGCAGACGACGCGCCATCTGTGCAGACAGACGCATCAGAATGTCCGGGTTTACCTGAATCAATTGGCGAAATTTTTTGTACGAAATTTCAGCCACTTCACAGGCGGTTTTCGCACGTACCCATGCGCTACGTTCCTGGCCCTCTTCAAACAGGCCCAGTTCGCCAATAAAATCACCCTGATTCAGATAGGAGAGGATCATTTCTTTACCCTCTTCGTCTTTGATCAGCACTGCCACAGAGCCTTTAACGATGTAGTACAGCGTTTCCGCTTTTTCACCCTGGTGAATAAGCGTGCTCTTGGATGGGTACTTATGAATGTGGCAATGAGACAAGAACCATTCGAGAGTCGGGTCTGTTTGCGGTTTGCCAAGCACCATGCGCGGTTATCCTCTGTTATAAGCTTTCTCCAGAGCCAGATAACGCCGCTGTCTCTGGATTGCCGAAATATGCTTCCCGCTACCTGGGAAGGGGCTATCAACTGTACTGCACGGTAATGTGACGTCCTTTGCATACATGCAGTACATCAATGTATTACTGTAGCATCCTGACTGTTTTAGCATAGCTTTCGCTTTGTGTCTCCTGGTGTCTCGCTTCAGCATGACCCAGGTCGCCTTCCGTTGCGCGATTTGGTTAGTACGCGTACTCTGTCAGGAAAATTGACGCAGTGGAGTAGCAAAAATGCAAGCGCGAGTGAAGTGGGTCGAAGGGTTAACTTTTCTGGGCGAATCCGCCTCTGGTCACCAGATTTTAATGGACGGCAACTCAGGCGATAAAGCACCAAGTCCGATGGAAATGGTGTTGATGGCGGCGGGTGGTTGCAGTGCCATCGATGTGGTTTCGATCCTGCAAAAAGGGCGTCAGGATGTGGTCGATTGTGAAGTAAAATTGACCTCTGAACGCCGCGAAGAGGCACCACGCCTGTTTACGCACATTAATCTGCATTTTATCGTCACCGGTCGCGACCTGAAAGACGCAGCGGTTGCGCGTGCGGTTGATCTCTCTGCCGAGAAATATTGTTCAGTGGCGTTGATGCTGGAAAAAGCGGTGAATATTACTCACTCGTATGAAGTGGTTGCCGCGTGACTTAACTATCCCGTTGTGAAGCCGGATAGTATTTTATCCGGCATAATAGCAAAGTTACTCGATTTTCTTTCCTTCCATCAATCGTTGCACCAGCAGCAGCATAATTAATTCCATTGCCAGCCCCATTTTGCCGCCAGGTACCACTAACGTATTGATGTGGGAAATGAATGAGCCTTGCAACATCGCCAGCAGCCAAGGGAAATCGATCCCTTCCAGATTACGAAAATGGATCACCACAAAGCTTTCATCCAGCGACGGGATACCTTTTGCCGCGAACGGGTTTGAAGTGTCGACGGTGGGAACGCGCTGGAAGTTAAGATGGGTGCGGGAAAACTGCGGTGTGATGTAGTTGATATAGTCTTCCATTGAACGCACTACCGAGTCCATCACTGCTTCTCGTGAGTGCCCGCGCTCGCTGGTGTCGCGGATCAGTTTTTGAATCCACTCAAGGTTAACGATAGGCACTACGCCGACCAGTAAGTCCACATGCTGCGCAACGTTATGCTGTGGCGTGACTACGCCGCCGTGTAAACCTTCATAAAACAGTACATCAGTGGGTTCTGGTAAAGGTTGCCAGGGGGTGAATGTTCCCGGTACCTGATTCCAGGGTACGGCTTCGTCGTAGGTATGCAGATATTTGCGAGATTTCCCTTTGCCGCTCTGACCGTATTCAATGAAGGTTTGTTCCAGCAGGCCGAAGTCGTTCGCTTCGGGGCCGAAGTAGCTGATATGCCGCCCGGCGTCGCGCGCTTTGCGGATCGCCATGTCCATTTCCGGGCGGGTGTAACGGTGAAAACTGTCGCCTTCCACCTCAGCTGCATGCAGATTTAACTGCGCGAATATTTTACGAAACGCGAGGCTGGTGGTGGTGGTCCCCGCGCCGCTGGATCCTGTTACCGCAATGACCGGATGTTTGGCAGACATAGTAACTCCATGACTTAGCTATCACTATTATCTCGTCCGCCGACGGTTGCAGGTTATTCGCGAAACTGACTGCGCGGCATAATATTGACCGTTTCGTGCAGTTCCGACCATACCAGCACCGCTTCTCCGCACTGTAGCTGGCGTTTGACGTCGGCGACTTTCTGTTCAAGTGTACGCTCATGTTCACCATAATCGGTGCCTTCACGTAACACAAAGCTTTCAATTAAATTTTCCAGCGTTTCGGGGGAGAGGTCTTGCCACGGAATCAACATGATTTCGCCTCCAGATACGTTGTTAACCAGTCAGGAATGCGTGACTCCAGCCACATTTGCGGATGAAGTAATGTACCGCCAATAAAGCCAACATGACCGCCATGTTCAGTCAGTTGATACTCCACCTGCGAGGGGAGACTTTCCGGTTTTGGGATCACCTGATGATCCATAAACGGATCGTCTTTGGCGTGAATAATCAGCGTCGGTTTGGCGATCCGGTTCAGCATCGGCATGGCGCTACACTGACGATAATAGTCGATAGCGTCGGCGTAGCCGTGAATTCTGGCGGTGATTAGATCGTCAAATTCACGGATGCGACGTACCGATTTTAACTGCGCGAGATTAATCGGCAGCGTTCCGGGGTAGGCTGCCAGCTTGCGCGCGGCATTGGCTTTTAACAGGTTCAGCAAGTAACGCTGATAAACGCGGGAAAAGCCCTTTTCCATATGATAGCTACAGGCTTCCAGCATAAACGGCGCAGAGACAATCACCGCCGCATCAACCGGGAGATCATTGCCTTCCTTTGCCAGCAAACAGGCCAGCATATTACCGCCGAGCGAATAGCCGACGGCAGCCGTTGGCGCATGACCAAATTCGCGTTGCAGCCAGCGTAAAAACCAACTGGCGTCTTCGGTTTCGCCCGAATGGTAAATGCGGTGCATACGGTTTGGTTCACCGCTGCATCCGCGAAAATGCATCACCACGCCCAGCCAGCCGCGCTTTTGCGCCGCCTCAACCAGACCGTGGGCGTAAGGGCTATTGAGACTGCCTTCCAGCCCGTGAAACACCACTAAACGCGGTTTATGTTTCGCCTGTGCGGGGTCTTCACTCCACGCGAGATCGACAAAATCGCCGTCGGGCAACTCCAGCCGCTGCCAGTACGGGGTGAATTTCACCTGACGACGAAACAAACGCGGCAGCATAGTTTGTAGATGACAATTGCTAAAGCCGCGCATAGGGGTGAATTCAGCACTGCTGCTAAATTCATTGGCATCGGTCGTCGTTATCTGCGCCATCAGTTGCTTTGGCCTTCCAGCAGCATCTGCTCAAGCTGCTCCTGGGCTTCCAGCCACGCCATTTCGCACTCTTCCAGGCCGGATTTGGCGCTGGCTTGCTGTTGCAGGCAGGCGGTCAACTCCGCTTTACGGCTCTGGTCATACAGTTCGCTGTCGCCGAGTTTCTCTTCCGCCTGCGCCAGTTGCGCGTTCAGCTTCTCCATCTCTTTTTCCAGACGGGCAATCTCTTTACGCAGCGGCTGGGTTTGCGCACGCAGCTCCGCTTCCCGACGCTTCTGATCTTTACGTGCCTGGGCGCTGTTCGCGTTCTCTTTTGGCGCTTCGTCGGTCTGGTTTTCCTGCTTTTGTACGTCGCTCAACCACTGTTGATAATCTTCCAGATCGCCGTCGAACGGTTCGACTTTACGATCGTGAACCAGGTAGAGATCGTCAGTGGTGGAACGCAGCAAATGACGGTCGTGCGAAACGACAACCAGCGCGCCTTCAAACTCGATTAATGCTTCGGTGACTGCCTGACGCATGTCGAGGTCAAGGTGGTTAGTCGGTTCGTCGAGCAGCAGCAGATTCGGACGCTGCCAGACAATTAATGCCAGCACCAGGCGGGCCTTTTCCCCACCGGAGAAGCGGCGCGTTTCTTCGGTTACTTTATCGCCCAGGAAACCAAAGCCGCCGAGGTAGTCACGCAGTTTTTGTTCCAGCTCCTGCGGCGCTAAACGTGCCAGATGTTGAATAGGTGATTCGTCGGCGCGCAGGTATTCAAGTTGATGCTGGGCGAAGTAGCCGAGCTTGATCCCTTTTGCCAGACCAATTTCACCGCTGACTGGCGCAAGTTCACCGGCTAACAGTTTGATTAATGTCGATTTACCTGCGCCGTTGCGGCCTAACAGACCAATGCGCGAGCCGGGGACCAGATTCAATTTAATCGAGTCGAGAATAATGCGATCGCCATAGCCTGCGCTGACCTTTTCCATCTTCAGTAACGGATTTGGCAGGCTTTCCGGCGCGCGGAAGCTAAAGCGGAACGGGTTGTCGACGTGTGCGGGGGCAATCAGCTCCATACGTTCCAGCATCTTAATGCGGCTCTGGGCCTGCTTCGCTTTGGTGGCTTTGGCACGGAAACGATCGATATAACTTTGCAGATGTGCCACGCGTTCCTGCTGGCTTTCGTACATCGCTTGTTGCTGCGCCAGACGGGTGGCGCGCTGTACTTCAAACGAACTGTAGTTGCCGGTGTACTCGAACATGCTTTGTTGTTCGATCTGAATAATTTTATCAACGATCGGATCGAGGAAGTCGCGGTCGTGAGAGATCAGGATCAGCGTGCCCTGATAGCTCTTCAACCATTTTTCCAGCCAGATAACGGCATCGAGATCGAGGTGGTTAGTCGGTTCGTCGAGCAGCAGCAAGTCTGAACGGCAAATCAGCGCCTGGGCAAGGTTAAGACGCATACGCCAGCCACCGGAGAAATCACTTACCGGGCGCTCCAGTTGTTCATTGCTGAAACCGAGGCCGTGCAGCAGGCTGGCGGCACGGGAGCGAATACTCCATGCGTCAATAGCATCCAGCTTGCTATGAATGGTCGCAATGGCGTGCCCGTCGTTACGTTCGTTGGCGTCGTGCAGCTGCGCTTCCAGTTGACGATATTCACGGTCGCCGTCAATGACATATTCCAGCGCCGCTTGCGGTAACGCTGGCGTTTCCTGATTCACCCACGCCAGTTGCCAGCTTCCCGGAAAGGTGTAGCTGCCGCCGTCGGCGCTGATTTCATTTTTCAGCAATGCCAGCAGGGTAGATTTACCACAGCCGTTTTTACCCACCAGGCCGACTTTCTGCCCGGGGTTGATGGTGGCGGTGGCATTATCCAGCAGGACGCGCACGCCGCGACGAATTTGTAACGAGGAGAAAACAATCATAAGGCGCCGTATGTTCAGACTATGTTAACTTATCATTATGATAATGTAATGTATGGGCGAGCTGCCGCACCGGGCGCAATGGTAGCCCAAAACAGCGACTATACACAAAAACCATACCGGGAGGGGGATGATGTCTCAGCCAGCGAAAGTTTTGCTGCTGTATGCCCATCCGGAATCTCAGGACTCGGTGGCAAACCGGGTACTGCTTAAACCGGCCACGCAGCTCAGCAATGTTACCGTGCACGACCTTTACGCGCACTATCCCGATTTTTTTATTGATATCCCCCGTGAGCAGGCATTACTGCGCGAGCACGAGGTGATTGTCTTTCAGCATCCTCTTTATACCTATAGCTGCCCGGCGCTACTGAAAGAGTGGCTGGACCGGGTATTAAGTCGTGGTTTTGCCAGCGGGCCGGGAGGAAACCAACTGGCGGGAAAGTACTGGCGTAACGTGATTACCACCGGCGAGCCGGAAAGTGCTTACCGTTATGACGCGCTGAATCGCTACCCGATGAGCGATGTGCTGCGCCCCTTTGAACTGGCGGCGGGCATGTGCCGGATGCATTGGTTAAGTTCCATCATTATTTACTGGGCGAGACGGCAAAGCGCAAAGGAGCTGGCGAGCCACGCCAGAGCCTACGGTGACTGGTTGGCAAATCCGCTGTCTCCAGGAGGCCGCTGATGGAAGGTTCCGATTTTTTACTCGCAGGAGTGCTGTTTCTCTTCGCGGCGGTGGCTGCGGTGCCGTTGGCATCGCGGCTGGGGATTGGCGCTGTGTTGGGATATTTGCTGGCAGGGATTGCAATTGGCCCGTGGGGGCTGGGGTTTATTAGCGACGTCGATGAGATCCTCCACTTTTCGGAACTCGGCGTGGTATTCCTGATGTTTATCATCGGCCTTGAGTTGAATCCCTCCAAACTTTGGCAACTGCGGCGTTCGATTTTTGGCGTAGGCGTGGCACAGGTGCTGTTAAGCGCGGCGTTGCTGGCGGGATTATTGATGCTGACGGATTTCGCCTGGCAGGCGGCGGTGGTCGGTGGCATTGGCCTTGCGATGTCTTCAACTGCAATGGCGTTGCAATTGATGCGTGAGAAAGGGATGAATCGCAGCGAATCCGGCCAGCTCGGGTTTTCGGTTCTGCTGTTTCAGGATCTGGCAGTGATCCCAGCACTGGCGTTAGTGCCGTTGTTGGCGGGGTCGGCAGACGAACATTTCGACTGGATGAAGATCGGCATGAAGGTGCTGGCGTTTGTCGGCATGCTGATTGGTGGGCGCTATTTACTGCGTCCGGTATTCCGCTTTATTGCAGCTTCTGGCGTGCGGGAAGTGTTCACCGCCGCGACGCTGCTGCTGGTGTTGGGTTCCGCATTGTTTATGGATGCGCTGGGGCTGTCGATGGCGCTCGGTACATTTATTGCGGGCGTGCTGCTGGCGGAAAGTGAATATCGCCATGAACTGGAAACGGCTATCGATCCCTTCAAAGGCTTGCTGCTCGGTTTGTTCTTTATCTCTGTCGGCATGTCGCTCAACCTCGGGGTGCTTTATACCCATCTGTTGTGGGTAGTGATAAGCGTGGTTGTGCTGGTGGCGGTGAAAATTCTCGTGCTGTATCTGCTGGCGCGATTGTATGGCGTGCGTAGCTCAGAGCGGATGCAGTTTGCTGGCGTGTTGAGTCAGGGCGGTGAGTTTGCCTTTGTCCTCTTTTCTACCGCTTCTTCACAACGTTTATTCCAGGGCGACCAGATGGCGCTGTTGCTGGTGACGGTGACGCTTTCCATGATGACCACGCCGTTGCTGATGAAGCTGGTGGATAAATGGCTATCCCGCCAGTTTAACGGACCGGAAGAAGAAGACGAAAAACCGTGGGTCAACGATGATAAACCCCAGGTCATTGTCGTGGGCTTCGGGCGTTTTGGTCAGGTGATTGGTCGTTTGCTGATGGCAAATAAAATGCGCATTACCGTGCTGGAGCGGGATATCAGCGCCGTTAACCTGATGCGTAAATATGGCTACAAAGTTTATTACGGCGACGCCACGCAGGTCGATCTTTTACGTTCTGCGGGTGCAGAGGCCGCTGAGTCTATCGTCATTACCTGTAACGAGCCGGAAGACACCATGAAGCTGGTGGAAATATGCCAGCAGCACTTTCCGCATTTGCATATTCTTGCGCGAGTGCGCGGACGTGTGGAAGCGCATGAGTTATTACAGGCAGGGGTGACGCAGTTTTCCCGTGAAACATTCTCCAGTGCGTTAGAGCTGGGGCGCAAGACGCTGGTCACGCTTGGCATGCATCCGCATCAGGCACAGCGGGCGCAACTGCATTTTCGCCGCCTGGATATGCGAATGCTGCGGGAGTTAATCCCGATGCATGCTGATACCGTACAAATTTCTCGCGCCAGGGAAGCCCGACGCGAACTGGAAGAGATTTTCCAGCGTGAAATGCAACAAGAACGACGCCAGCTGGACGGCTGGGATGAATTTGAGTAGAGGGTAAGGATGGCAATCCGAAAACGTTTTATAGCGGGCGCAAAATGCCCGGCCTGTCAGGCGCAGGATTCAATGGCGATGTGGCGCGAAAATAATATTGATATTGTTGAATGTGTTAAGTGCGGACATCAGATGCGAGAAGCAGACAAAGAAGCCCGCGATCACGTTCACAAAGATGAGCAAGTGATCGGGATTTTTCATCCGGACTAGCGATATGCGCCGAGTTTTTTTAAGCTAGTGAGTACACGGCTGCAGAATTCCGCTACAATCTGCGCCACTATTCTTCCCATGCTCAGGAGATATCATGAAAGTAGCAAAAGACCTGGTGGTCAGCCTGGCCTATCAGGTACGTACAGAAGACGGTGTGTTGGTTGATGAGTCTCCGGTGAGTGCGCCGCTGGACTACCTGCATGGTCACGGTTCCCTGATCTCTGGCCTGGAAACGGCGCTGGAAGGTCATGAAGTTGGCGACAAATTTGATGTCGCTGTTGGCGCGAACGACGCTTACGGTCAGTACGACGAAAACCTAGTGCAACGTGTTCCTAAAGACGTATTTATGGGCGTTGATGAACTGCAGGTAGGTATGCGTTTCCTGGCTGAAACTGAGCAGGGTCCGGTACCGGTTGAAATCACTGCGGTTGAAGACGATCACGTAGTGGTTGATGGTAACCACATGCTGGCCGGTCAGAACCTGAAATTCAACGTTGAAGTTGTGGCGATTCGCGAAGCGACCGAAGAAGAACTGGCTCATGGCCACGTTCACGGCGCGCACGATCATCACCACGATCACGACCACGACGGTTGCTGCGGCGGTCATGGCCACGATCACGGTCATGAACACGGTGGCGAAGGCTGCTGTGGCGGTAAAGGCAACGGCGGTTGTGGTTGCCACTAATACCGAAAAGGTGACAAAAAAGCGGGGAATCCCCGCTTTTTTTACGCCTCAATAATGTGGCGGTGGCGTTTCTTCAGCCTGCGACGCGATGTTCGACGGCTGGCTGGCTTTTAACTTCTCGGTCAGCAGACGCAGATGATCGCGCAGTTTCGCCATCTCCATTTCATGAGCGGTCACCGTGACGTTCAGTTCTTCAATGGTGATTTCCTGAAAAGCCAGTCGGCTCTCCAGCTCTGCCAGGCGTGCTTCCAATGATAAATCCTGCATGATTCACCTCTTTTGTCGAATGGTCGCCGCGGATTCTACTTAACTTTGCTGCCCGAGACAGCACTCATTTCGCGGTCATCGAAACTAATTTAAACAAAAAGAGTCTGAAAATAGATGATAATAGGGCGTGTCTGTATGTAGATTTGTTCGACAACGCTTTATAGTACCCTTCTGATAATAGTTAACCCTGGGGTGAGATGCCCCGATCCTGGAGATATGGATGAAATCACTGTTTAAAGTAACGCTACTGGCGACCACAATGGCCGTTGCCCTGCATGCACCAATCACTTTTGCTGCTGAAGCTGCAAAACCTGCTACAACTGCTGACAGCAAAGCAGCGTTCAAAAATGACGATCAGAAATCAGCTTATGCACTGGGTGCTTCGCTGGGTCGTTACATGGAAAACTCTCTTAAAGAACAAGAAAAACTGGGCATCAAACTGGATAAAGATCAGCTGATCGCTGGTGTTCAGGATGCATTTGCTGATAAGAGCAAACTCTCCGACCAAGAGATCGAACAGACTCTGCAAGCATTCGAAGCTCGCGTGAAGTCTTCTGCTCAGGCGAAGATGGAAAAAGACGCGGCTGATAACGAAGCAAAAGGTAAAGAGTACCGCGAGAAATTTGCCAAAGAGAAAGGTGTGAAAACCTCTTCAACTGGTCTGGTTTATCAGGTAGTAGAAGCCGGTAAAGGCGAAGCACCGAAAGACAGCGATACTGTTGTAGTGAACTACAAAGGTACGCTGATCGACGGTAAAGAGTTCGACAACTCTTACACCCGTGGTGAACCGCTTTCTTTCCGTCTGGACGGTGTTATCCCGGGTTGGACAGAAGGTCTGAAGAACATCAAGAAAGGCGGTAAGATCAAACTGGTTATTCCACCAGAACTGGCTTACGGCAAAGCGGGTGTTCCGGGGATCCCACCGAATTCTACCCTAGTGTTTGACGTAGAGCTGCTGGATGTGAAACCAGCGCCGAAGGCTGATGCAAAGCCGGAAGCTGATGCGAAAGCCGCAGATTCTGCTAAAAAATAAGCATTAAGAACCGCCGCCTGACCAGGCGGCGGTTTTTTTATTACAGGCCGGATATAATTAGTGCTGGAAAGCGGAACCTCCGCTGTATTAATTTAGTTACCCGCATCATTAATGAGCCTGCCCTGAAAAGTTAACGACAGGCTCCTGAAAAGGAGTGTTTTTTTTCATGTCCAGGTCGCTTTTAACCAACGAAACCAGTGAGTTGGATTTACTGGATCAACGTCCTTTCGACCAGACCGATTTTGATATTCTGAAATCCTACGAAGCGGTGGTGGACGGGTTAGCGATGCTTATTGGCTCCCACTGTGAAATCGTTTTGCACTCTTTGCAGGATCTAAAATGTTCAGCCATTCGCATTGCTAACGGTGAACATACAGGCCGGAAGATTGGTTCGCCAATTACTGACCTGGCGCTACGTATGCTGCACGATATGACGGGAGCGGATAGCAGCGTTTCTAAATGCTACTTTACTCGCGCCAAAAGCGGCGTATTAATGAAGTCCCTGACTATCGCGATTCGTAACCGCGAACAGCGTGTAATTGGTCTGCTGTGCATCAATATGAATCTTGATGTTCCCTTCTCGCAGATTATGAGCACTTTTGTGCCGCCAGAAACCCCGGATGTCGGTTCAAGCGTCAACTTTGCCTCTTCTGTTGAAGATCTGGTTACCCAAACGCTGGAGTTCACCATCGAAGAAGTGAATGCCGATCGCAATGTTTCTAATAACGCCAAAAATCGTCAGATCGTGCTGAATCTCTACGAGAAAGGGATCTTCGATATTAAAGATGCGATCAACCAGGTTGCTGACCGCCTGAACATCTCCAAACACACTGTCTATCTCTACATCCGCCAGTTCAAGAGCGGTGATTTTCAGGGGCAAGATAAGTAATGCGTTTTGCCATCGTGGTGACCGGGCCAGCATACGGTACGCAACAGGCGAGTAGTGCTTTTCAGTTTGCGCAGGCGCTGATAGCAGAAGGCCATAAGTTAAGCAGCGTCTTTTTCTATCGGGAAGGGGTCTATAACGCTAACCAACTGACCTCACCGGCAAGCGACGAATTTGACCTTGTGCGCGGCTGGCAACAGTTGAATGCGCAACATGGTGTGGCGCTGAATATCTGCGTAGCGGCAGCGTTACGCCGCGGTATCGTCGATGAAACTGAAGCAGGAAGGCTGGGGCTGGCTTCGTCAAACCTTCAGCCGGGATTTACCTTAAGCGGACTTGGCGCGCTGGCGGAAGCCTCGCTGACCTGTGACAGGGTGGTACAGTTCTGATGAAACGAATTGCGTTTGTTTTTTCTACTGCACCTCATGGTACAGCTGCTGGTCGGGAAGGTTTAGATGCTTTACTGGCAACTTCCGCATTAACTGACGATCTGGCCGTCTTCTTTATTGCTGATGGCGTTTTTCAGCTGCTGTCAGGACAAAAGCCCGATGCAGTGCTGGCGCGTGATTACATTGCCACTTTTAAATTGTTGAGTCTGTACGACATTGAACAGTGCTGGGTTTGTGCGGCTTCACTGCGCGAACGCGGGTTAGATCCGCAGACACCCTTTGTTGTCGAAGCCACGCCGCTCGAAGCAGATGCCTTACGCCGCGAACTCGCCAACTACGATGTTATTTTGAGGTTTTGAGGCGTTTATGCTGCACACGTTACATCGTTCACCCTGGCTGACGGATTTTGCTGCGCTGCTGCGTCTGCTCAGTGAAGGAGACGAACTGCTATTATTGCAAGATGGCGTAACTGCCGCAGTTGACGGTAACCGCTACCTTGAAAGTCTGCGTAATGCCCCCATTAAGGTCTATGCCCTGAACGAAGACCTTATTGCCCGCGGTTTGACTGTTCAAATTTTGAACGACATCATTCCCATTGACTATACTGATTTCGTCAGACTTACGGTTAAGCACTCCAGCCAGATGGCCTGGTGATGGCGGGATCGTTGTATATTTCTTGACACCTTTTCGGCATCGCCCTAAAATTCGGCGTCCTCATATTGTGTGAGGACGTTTTATTACGTGTTTACGAAGCAAAAGCTAAAACCAGGAGCTATTTAATGGCAACAGTTAACCAGCTGGTACGCAAACCACGTGCTCGCAAAGTTGCGAAAAGCAACGTGCCTGCGCTGGAAGCATGCCCGCAAAAACGTGGCGTATGTACTCGTGTATATACTACCACTCCTAAAAAACCGAACTCCGCGCTGCGTAAAGTATGCCGTGTTCGTCTGACTAACGGTTTCGAAGTGACTTCCTACATCGGTGGTGAAGGTCACAACCTGCAGGAGCACTCCGTGATCCTGATCCGTGGCGGTCGTGTTAAAGACCTCCCGGGTGTTCGTTACCACACCGTACGTGGTGCGCTTGACTGCTCCGGCGTTAAAGACCGTAAGCAGGCTCGTTCCAAGTATGGCGTGAAGCGTCCTAAGGCTTAATGGTTCTCCGTTAAGTAAGGCCAAACGTTTTAACTTAAATGTCAAACTAAACTCGTAGAGTTTTGGACAATCCTGAATTAACAACGGAGTATTTCCATGCCACGTCGTCGCGTCATTGGTCAGCGTAAAATTCTGCCGGATCCGAAGTTCGGATCAGAACTGCTGGCTAAATTTGTAAATATCCTGATGGTAGATGGTAAAAAATCTACTGCTGAATCTATCGTATACAGCGCGCTGGAGACCCTGGCTCAGCGCTCTGGTAAATCTGAACTGGAAGCATTCGAAGTAGCTCTCGAAAACGTGCGCCCGACTGTAGAAGTTAAGTCTCGCCGCGTTGGTGGTTCTACTTATCAGGTACCAGTTGAAGTCCGTCCGGTTCGTCGTAATGCTCTGGCAATGCGTTGGATCGTTGAAGCTGCTCGTAAACGCGGTGATAAATCCATGGCTCTGCGCCTGGCGAACGAACTTTCTGATGCTGCAGAAAACAAAGGTACTGCAGTTAAGAAACGTGAAGACGTTCACCGTATGGCCGAAGCCAACAAGGCGTTCGCACACTACCGTTGGTAATCCCTTCGGAGTTTTAGTCACCAGGCGGGCGCTTCCAGTAAGCAGCCCGCTTTGGGCTACTTAAATTGAACGCCTAAAAGATAAACGAGGAAACAAATGGCTCGTACAACACCCATCGCACGCTACCGTAACATCGGTATCAGTGCGCACATCGACGCCGGTAAAACCACTACTACCGAACGTATTCTGTTCTACACCGGTGTAAACCATAAAATCGGTGAAGTTCATGACGGCGCTGCAACCATGGACTGGATGGAGCAGGAGCAGGAACGTGGTATTACCATCACTTCCGCTGCGACTACTGCATTCTGGTCTGGTATGGCTAAGCAGTATGAGCCGCATCGCATCAACATCATCGACACCCCGGGGCACGTTGACTTCACAATCGAAGTAGAACGTTCCATGCGTGTTCTCGATGGTGCGGTAATGGTTTACTGCGCAGTTGGTGGTGTTCAGCCGCAGTCTGAAACCGTATGGCGTCAGGCAAACAAATATAAAGTTCCGCGCATTGCGTTCGTTAACAAAATGGACCGCATGGGTGCGAACTTCCTGAAAGTTGTTAACCAGATCAAAACCCGTCTGGGCGCGAACCCGGTTCCGCTGCAGCTGGCGATTGGTGCTGAAGAACATTTCACCGGTGTTGTTGACCTGGTGAAAATGAAAGCTATCAACTGGAACGACGCTGACCAGGGCGTAACCTTCGAATACGAAGATATCCCGGCAGACATGGTTGAACTGGCTAACGAATGGCACCAGAACCTGATCGAATCCGCAGCTGAAGCTTCTGAAGAGCTGATGGAAAAATACCTGGGTGGTGAAGAACTGACTGAAGCAGAAATCAAAGGTGCTCTGCGTCAGCGCGTTCTGAACAACGAAATCATCCTGGTAACCTGTGGTTCTGCGTTCAAGAACAAAGGTGTTCAGGCGATGCTGGATGCGGTAATTGATTACCTGCCATCCCCGGTTGACGTACCTGCGATCAACGGTATCCTGGACGACGGTAAAGACACTCCGGCTGAACGTCACGCAAGTGATGACGAGCCGTTCTCTGCACTGGCGTTCAAAATCGCTACCGACCCGTTTGTTGGTAACCTGACCTTCTTCCGTGTTTACTCCGGTGTGGTTAACTCTGGTGATACCGTACTGAACTCCGTGAAAGCTGCACGTGAGCGTTTCGGTCGTATCGTTCAGATGCACGCTAACAAACGTGAAGAGATCAAAGAAGTTCGCGCGGGCGACATCGCTGCTGCTATCGGTCTGAAAGACGTAACCACTGGTGACACCCTGTGTGACCCGGATGCGCCGATCATTCTGGAACGTATGGAATTCCCTGAGCCGGTAATCTCCATCGCAGTTGAACCGAAAACCAAAGCTGACCAGGAAAAAATGGGTCTGGCTCTGGGCCGTCTGGCTAAAGAAGACCCGTCTTTCCGTGTATGGACTGACGAAGAATCTAACCAGACCATCATCGCGGGTATGGGCGAACTGCACCTCGACATCATCGTTGACCGTATGAAGCGTGAATTCAACGTTGAAGCGAACGTAGGTAAACCGCAGGTTGCTTACCGTGAAACTATCCGCCAGAAAGTTACCGATGTTGAAGGTAAACACGCGAAACAGTCTGGTGGTCGTGGTCAGTATGGTCATGTTGTTATCGACATGTACCCGCTGGAGCCGGGTTCAAACCCGAAAGGCTACGAGTTCATCAACGACATTAAAGGTGGTGTAATCCCTGGCGAATACATCCCGGCCGTTGATAAAGGTATCCAGGAACAGCTGAAAGCAGGTCCGCTGGCAGGCTACCCGGTAGTAGACATGGGTATTCGTCTGCACTTCGGTTCTTACCATGACGTTGACTCCTCTGAACTGGCGTTTAAACTGGCTGCTTCTATCGCCTTTAAAGAAGGCTTTAAGAAAGCGAAACCAGTTCTGCTTGAGCCGATCATGAAGGTTGAAGTAGAAACTCCGGAAGAGAACACCGGTGACGTTATCGGTGACTTGAGCCGTCGTCGTGGTATGCTCAAAGGTCAGGAATCTGAAGTTACTGGCGTTAAGATCCACGCTGAAGTACCGCTGTCTGAAATGTTCGGATACGCAACTCAGCTGCGTTCTCTGACCAAAGGTCGTGCATCATACACTATGGAATTCCTGAAGTATGATGAAGCGCCGAGTAACGTTGCTCAGGCCGTAATTGAAGCCCGTGGTAAATAAGCCTAAGGGTTAATACCAAAGTCCCGTGCTCTCTCCTGAAGGGGAGAGCACTATAGTAAGGAATATAGCCGTGTCTAAAGAAAAATTTGAACGTACAAAACCGCACGTTAACGTTGGTACTATCGGCCACGTTGACCACGGTAAAACTACTCTGACCGCTGCAATCACCACCGTACTGGCTAAAACCTACGGCGGTGCTGCTCGTGCATTCGACCAGATCGATAACGCGCCGGAAGAAAAAGCTCGTGGTATCACCATCAACACTTCTCACGTTGAATATGACACCCCGACCCGTCACTACGCACACGTAGACTGCCCGGGGCACGCCGACTATGTTAAAAACATGATCACCGGTGCTGCTCAGATGGACGGCGCGATCCTGGTAGTTGCTGCGACTGACGGCCCGATGCCGCAGACTCGTGAGCACATCCTGCTGGGTCGTCAGGTAGGCGTTCCGTACATCATCGTGTTCCTGAACAAATGCGACATGGTTGATGACGAAGAGCTGCTGGAACTGGTTGAAATGGAAGTTCGTGAACTTCTGTCTCAGTACGACTTCCCGGGCGACGACACTCCGATCGTTCGTGGTTCTGCTCTGAAAGCGCTGGAAGGCGACGCAGAGTGGGAAGCGAAAATCCTGGAACTGGCTGGCTTCCTGGATTCTTATATTCCGGAACCAGAGCGTGCGATTGACAAGCCGTTCCTGCTGCCGATCGAAGACGTATTCTCCATCTCCGGTCGTGGTACCGTTGTTACCGGTCGTGTAGAACGCGGTATCATCAAAGTTGGTGAAGAAGTTGAAATCGTTGGTATCAAAGAGACTCAGAAGTCTACCTGTACTGGCGTTGAAATGTTCCGCAAACTGCTGGACGAAGGCCGTGCTGGTGAGAACGTAGGTATTCTGCTGCGTGGTATCAAACGTGAAGAAATCGAACGTGGTCAGGTACTGGCTAAGCCGGGCACCATCAAGCCGCACACCAAGTTCGAATCTGAAGTGTACATTCTGTCCAAAGATGAAGGCGGCCGTCATACTCCGTTCTTCAAAGGCTACCGTCCGCAGTTCTACTTCCGTACTACTGACGTGACTGGTACCATCGAACTGCCGGAAGGCGTAGAGATGGTAATGCCGGGCGACAACATCAAAATGGTTGTTACCCTAATCCACCCGATCGCGATGGACGACGGTCTGCGTTTCGCAATCCGTGAAGGCGGCCGTACCGTTGGCGCGGGCGTTGTTGCTAAAGTTCTGGGCTAATTACACGTTAATTAGTTTTGAATTGAAAAGGGCGCTTCGGCGCCCTTTTTGCTGCCCGTAATTTGAGCTCGAAATATTTAGTCGTAATTTTGCTCGCTGAACTATGGCGCAAATAAAACTGTGCTATTGTAATCATAACCATTCTCATTTACACTTTGTGCAGAATTTGAACGGGAGCAATCATGTACGTTTGTTTGTGTAATGGTGTAAGTGACAAAAAAATTCGCCAGGCAGTCCGTCAGTTTCATCCGCAATCTTTCCAACAATTGCGTAAGTTTATTCCTGTGGGAAATCAATGCGGTAAGTGCATTCGCGCCGCGCGCGAAGTGATGCAGGACGAGTTGATGCAGATGCCAGAATTTAAAGAGATTGCCTGAAGCCCACGCTTATTTTTTGACATCCCGCTAGCCCCATCTACGCTCTAATAGTGGAAGCGGAGGGACTATAAAATGAAAGGTGATGTTAAAATCATAAATTATCTCAATAAACTATTGGGAAATGAGCTTGTCGCAATCAATCAGTATTTTCTCCATGCCCGGATGTTTAAAAACTGGGGCCTGATGCGTCTCAATGACGTCGAATACCATGAATCCATCGATGAGATGAAACACGCTGATAAATATATCGAGCGTATTTTGTTTTTAGAAGGAATCCCCAACTTACAGGATTTAGGCAAACTGGGGATTGGTGAAGATGTCGAGGAGATGCTGCAATCTGACCTGCGATTAGAACTGGAAGGCGCGAAGGATCTGCGTGAGGCTATCGCATATGCCGACAGCGTTCATGACTATGTTAGCCGCGATATGATGATCGAGATCCTTGCTGATGAAGAAGGTCATATCGACTGGCTCGAAACTGAACTGGATCTCATCGGTAAAATCGGCCTACAAAATTACCTGCAATCACAAATTAAAGTTAAAGATTAACGGCCTATCAGCAAACTATCCCAGCCTATAACGAAACCCGCAGCCGCCAGAAATGGCCCAAAAGGCAGCGGGTTTTTTAATGATTCTTTTCCTCTCATGAGCAGACCAATAACTACGGCTCCGCAAGCGAATGAGGCAGCAAGGAAAACCAGTCGTGGTAAGAAGGCCCATGAATGCCAGGCGCCAAGGGCGGCGAGAAACTTCACATCACCATAGCCTAATCCTTCTTTATGTCGCAGTATGCGATACCCCCAGTAAATGACAGCGAATGTGCCGTAACCAACAATTGCCCCCCATAACGCATCGGCTAAACCATCAGGATGACAAACTTGATAGAACAAAAGACCTGACCAGAGTAACGGGCACGTAAATCTGTCAGGTAACAAGCCATGCTTTGCATCCCAGAAAAAAAGTAGGGCTGATAAACAAGCGTACAAAATTAGAAAGGGAAGGGTAGTGTCCATAAAACATCCTCTGTAATTGGAGTATCACCATCGAATAACTCCGGATGCTCAGCAACAGAGAGAGCGCTGATTTGTTAACCTGATTCCGGTGAAAAACGCTATCTTCACAACCTTACAAATTTCGTGGAATGCAGCTCGCAATCTGCGCGTTGCGATTAATTTCTACCCGATGCTTGCGTCAGGCTCAGATTTGCGTATAATGCGCGGGCTTGTCGTAGTTGACAGCAGGTTCAATCTGAACCTCAGTTAGCCGAATTTGGCTACCTAACAATGCTCCCAATCGGGGAGCTACGTAAGAACGGTTACACTCTCCCATCAATCGTAATGGGTCTGAGGAGTAATCATTTTCGTTTATAAAATAATTGGAGCTCTGGTCTCATGCAGAACCAAAGAATCCGTATCCGCCTGAAAGCGTTTGATCATCGTCTGATCGATCAAGCAACCGCGGAAATCGTCGAGACTGCCAAGCGCACTGGTGCGCAGGTCCGTGGTCCGATCCCGCTGCCGACACGCAAAGAGCGCTTCACTGTTCTGATCTCCCCGCACGTCAACAAAGACGCGCGCGATCAGTACGAAATCCGTACTCACTTGCGTCTGGTTGACATCGTTGAGCCAACCGAGAAAACCGTTGATGCTCTGATGCGTCTGGATCTGGCTGCCGGTGTAGACGTGCAGATCAGCCTGGGTTAATCAGGTCATTGAGCGATTGAGAGGTTGAAACAATGATTGGTTTAGTCGGTAAAAAAGTGGGTATGACCCGTATCTTCACAGAAGACGGCGTTTCTATCCCAGTAACCGTAATCGAAGTTGAAGCAAACCGCGTTACTCAGGTTAAAGACCTGGCTAACGATGGCTACCGTGCTATTCAGGTGACCACCGGTGCTAAAAAAGCTAACCGTGTGACCAAGCCTGAAGCTGGCCACTTCGCTAAAGCTGGCGTAGAAGCTGGCCGTGGTCTGTGGGAATTCCGCCTGGCTGAAGGCGAAGAGTTCACTGTAGGTCAGAGCATTAGCGTTGAACTGTTTGCTGACGTTAAAAAAGTTGACGTAACTGGCACCTCTAAAGGTAAAGGTTTCGCAGGTACCGTTAAGCGCTGGAACTTCCGTACCCAGGACGCTACTCACGGTAACTCCTTGTCTCACCGCGTTCCGGGTTCTATCGGTCAGAACCAGACTCCGGGCAAAGTGTTCAAAGGCAAGAAAATGGCAGGTCAGATGGGTAACGAACGTGTAACCGTTCAGAGCCTTGACGTAGTACGCGTTGACGCTGAGCGCAACCTGCTGCTGGTTAAAGGTGCTGTCCCGGGTGCAACCGGTAGCGACCTGATCGTTAAACCAGCTGTGAAGGCGTAAGGAGATAGCAATGGAATTAGTATTGAAAGACGCGCAGAGCGCGCTGACTGTTTCCGAAACTACCTTCGGTCGTGATTTCAACGAAGCGCTGGTTCACCAGGTTGTTGTTGCTTATGCAGCTGGTGCTCGTCAGGGTACTCGTGCTCAGAAGACTCGTGCTGAAGTAACTGGTTCCGGTAAAAAACCGTGGCGCCAGAAAGGCACCGGCCGTGCGCGTTCTGGTTCTATCAAGAGCCCGATCTGGCGTTCTGGTGGCGTGACCTTTGCTGCTCGTCCGCAGGACCACAGTCAAAAAGTTAACAAGAAGATGTACCGCGGCGCGCTGAAAAGCATCCTGTCCGAACTGGTACGTCAGGATCGTCTGATCGTTGTCGAGAAGTTCTCTGTAGAAGCGCCGAAAACTAAGCTGCTGGCACAGAAACTGAAAGACATGGCTCTGGAAGATGTGCTGATCATCACCGGTGAGCTGGACGAAAACCTGTTCCTGGCTGCGCGCAACCTGCACAAGGTTGACGTACGCGATGCAACTGGTATCGACCCGGTTAGCCTGATCGCCTTCGACAAAGTCGTAATGACTGCTGATGCTGTTAAGCAAGTTGAGGAGATGCTGGCATGATTCGTGAAGAACGTCTGCTGAAGGTGCTGCGTGCACCGCACGTTTCTGAAAAAGCGTCTACTGCGATGGAAAAATCCAACACCATCGTACTCAAAGTTGCTAAAGACGCGACCAAAGCAGAAATCAAAGCTGCTGTGCAGAAACTGTTTGAAGTCGAAGTCGAAGTCGTTAACACCCTGGTAGTTAAAGGGAAAGTTAAACGTCACGGACAGCGTATCGGTCGTCGTAGCGACTGGAAAAAAGCTTACGTCACCCTGAAAGAAGGCCAGAATCTGGACTTCGTTGGCGGCGCTGAGTAAGTCGGAGGAGTAATACAATGGCAGTTGTTAAATGTAAACCGACATCTCCGGGTCGTCGCCACGTAGTTAAAGTGGTTAACCCTGAGCTGCACAAGGGCAAACCTTTTGCTCCGTTGCTGGAAAAAAACAGCAAATCCGGTGGTCGTAACAACAATGGCCGTATCACCACTCGTCATATCGGTGGTGGCCACAAGCAGGCTTACCGTATTGTTGACTTCAAACGCAACAAAGACGGTATCCCGGCAGTTGTTGAACGTCTTGAGTACGATCCGAACCGTTCCGCGAACATCGCGCTGGTTCTGTACAAAGACGGTGAACGCCGTTACATCCTGGCCCCTAAAGGCCTGAAAGCTGGCGACCAGATTCAGTCTGGCGTTGATGCTGCAATCAAACCAGGTAACACCCTGCCGATGCGCAACATCCCGGTTGGTTCTACTGTTCATAACGTAGAAATGAAACCAGGTAAAGGCGGTCAGCTGGCACGTTCCGCTGGTACTTACGTTCAGATCGTTGCTCGTGATGGTGCTTATGTCACCCTGCGTCTGCGTTCTGGTGAAATGCGTAAAGTAGAAGCAGACTGCCGTGCAACTCTGGGCGAAGTTGGCAATGCTGAGCATATGCTGCGCGTTCTGGGTAAAGCAGGTGCTGCACGCTGGCGTGGTGTTCGTCCGACCGTTCGCGGTACTGCGATGAACCCGGTAGACCACCCACATGGTGGTGGTGAAGGTCGTAACTTTGGTAAGCACCCGGTAACTCCGTGGGGCGTTCAGACCAAAGGTAAGAAGACCCGCAGCAACAAGCGTACTGATAAATTCATCGTACGTCGCCGTAGCAAATAATTTTAGAGGATAAGCCATGCCACGTTCTCTCAAGAAAGGTCCTTTTATTGACCTGCACTTGCTGAAGAAGGTAGAGAAAGCGGTGGAAAGCGGAGACAAGAAGCCCCTGCGCACTTGGTCCCGTCGTTCAACGATCTTTCCTAACATGATCGGTTTGACCATCGCTGTCCATAATGGTCGTCAGCACGTTCCGGTATTTGTAACCGACGAAATGGTCGGTCACAAACTGGGTGAATTCGCACCGACTCGTACTTATCGCGGCCACGCTGCTGATAAAAAAGCGAAGAAGAAATAAGGTAGGAGGAAGAGATGGAAACTATTGCTAAACATCGCCATGCTCGTTCTTCTGCTCAGAAGGTTCGCCTTGTTGCTGACCTGATTCGCGGTAAGAAAGTGTCGCAGGCTCTGGATATTTTGACCTACACCAACAAGAAAGCGGCTGTACAGGTCAAGAAAGTTCTGGAATCTGCCATTGCTAACGCTGAACACAACGATGGCGCTGACATTGACGATCTGAAAGTTACGAAAATTTTCGTAGACGAAGGCCCGAGCATGAAGCGCATTATGCCGCGTGCAAAAGGTCGTGCAGATCGTATCCTGAAGCGCACCAGCCACATCACTGTGGTTGTGTCCGATCGCTGAGACTCTGGAGACTAGCAATGGGTCAGAAAGTACATCCTAATGGTATTCGCCTGGGTATTGTAAAACCATGGAACTCTACCTGGTTTGCGAACACCAAAGAATTCGCTGACAACCTGGACAGCGATTTTAAAGTACGTCAGTACCTGACTAAGGAACTGGCTAAAGCGTCCGTATCTCGTATCGTTATCGAGCGTCCGGCTAAGAGCATCCGTGTAACCATTCACACTGCTCGCCCGGGTATCGTTATCGGTAAGAAAGGTGAAGACGTAGAAAAACTGCGTAAGGTCGTAGCGGACATCGCTGGCGTTCCTGCACAGATCAACATCGCCGAAGTTCGTAAGCCTGAACTGGACGCAAAACTGGTTGCTGACAGCATCACTTCTCAGCTGGAACGTCGCGTTATGTTCCGTCGTGCTATGAAGCGTGCTGTACAGAACGCAATGCGTCTGGGCGCTAAAGGTATTAAAGTTGAAGTTAGCGGCCGTCTGGGCGGCGCGGAAATCGCACGTACCGAATGGTACCGCGAAGGTCGCGTACCGCTGCACACTCTGCGTGCTGACATCGACTACAACACCTCTGAAGCGCACACCACTTACGGTGTAATCGGCGTTAAAGTGTGGATCTTCAAAGGCGAGATCCTGGGTGGTATGGCTGCTGTTGAACAACCGGAAAAACCGGCTGCTCAGCCTAAAAAGCAGCAGCGTAAAGGCCGTAAATAAGGAGCGTCGCTGATGTTACAACCAAAGCGTACAAAATTCCGTAAAATGCACAAAGGCCGTAACCGCGGTCTGGCGCAGGGTACGGATGTTAGCTTCGGCAGCTTCGGTCTGAAAGCTGTTGGCCGTGGTCGTCTGACTGCCCGTCAGATCGAAGCAGCACGTCGTGCTATGACCCGTGCAGTTAAGCGTCAAGGTAAGATCTGGATCCGTGTGTTCCCGGACAAACCGATCACTGAAAAGCCGCTGGCAGTGCGTATGGGTAAAGGTAAAGGTAACGTGGAGTATTGGGTTGCCTTGATTCAGCCGGGTAAAGTCCTGTATGAAATGGACGGTGTTCCGGAAGAGCTGGCCCGTGAAGCATTCAAGCTGGCAGCAGCGAAACTGCCGATTAAAACCACCTTTGTAACTAAGACGGTGATGTAATGAAAGCAAAAGAGCTGCGTGAGAAGAGCATTGAAGAGCTGAACACCGAGCTGCTGAACCTGCTGCGTGAGCAGTTCAACCTGCGTATGCAGGCTGCAAGTGGCCAGCTGCAACAGTCTCACCTGTTGAAGCAAGTGCGTCGCGATGTCGCACGCGTTAAGACTTTACTGAACGAGAAGGCGGGTGCGTAATGACCGATAAAATCCGTACTCTGCAAGGTCGCGTTGTTAGCGACAAAATGGAGAAATCCATTGTTGTTGCTATCGAACGTTTTGTGAAACACCCGATCTACGGTAAATTCATCAAGCGTACGACCAAACTGCACGTACATGACGAGAACAACGAATGCGGTATCGGTGACGTGGTTGAAATCCGCGAATGCCGTCCGCTGTCCAAGACTAAATCCTGGACGCTGGTTCGCGTTGTAGAGAAAGCGGTTCTGTAATACAGTACACTCTCTCGATATGAATAAACGGCTCAGAAATGAGCCGTTTATTTTTTCTACCCATATCCTTGAAGCGGTGTTATAATGCCGCGCCCTCGATATGGGGATTTTTAACGACCTGATTTTCGGGTCTCAGTAGTAGTTGACATTAGCGGAGCACTAAAATGATCCAAGAACAGACTATGCTGAACGTCGCCGACAACTCCGGTGCACGTCGCGTAATGTGTATCAAGGTTCTGGGTGGCTCGCACCGTCGCTACGCAGGCGTAGGCGACATCATCAAGATCACCATCAAAGAAGCAATTCCGCGTGGTAAGGTCAAAAAAGGTGATGTGCTGAAGGCGGTAGTGGTGCGCACCAAGAAGGGTGTTCGTCGCCCGGACGGTTCTGTCATTCGCTTCGATGGTAATGCTTGTGTTCTTCTGAACAACAACAGCGAGCAGCCTATCGGTACGCGTATTTTTGGGCCGGTAACTCGTGAGCTTCGTAGTGAGAAGTTCATGAAAATTATCTCTCTGGCACCAGAAGTACTCTAAGGAGCGAATCATGGCAGCGAAAATCCGTCGTGATGACGAAGTTATCGTGTTAACCGGTAAAGATAAAGGTAAACGCGGTAAAGTTAAGAATGTCCTGTCTTCCGGCAAGGTCATTGTTGAAGGTATCAACCTGGTTAAGAAACATCAGAAGCCGGTTCCGGCCCTGAACCAACCGGGTGGCATCGTTGAAAAAGAAGCCGCTATTCAGGTTTCCAACGTAGCAATCTTCAATGCGGCAACCGGCAAGGCTGACCGTGTAGGCTTTAGATTCGAAGACGGCAAAAAAGTCCGTTTCTTCAAGTCTAACAGCGAAACTATCAAGTAATTTGGAGTAGTACGATGGCGAAACTGCATGATTACTACAAAGACGAAGTAGTTAAAAAACTCATGACTGAGTTTAACTACAATTCTGTCATGCAAGTCCCTCGGGTCGAGAAGATCACCCTGAACATGGGTGTTGGTGAAGCGATCGCTGACAAAAAACTGCTGGATAACGCAGCAGCAGACCTGGCAGCAATCTCCGGTCAAAAACCGCTGATCACCAAAGCACGCAAATCTGTTGCAGGCTTCAAAATCCGTCAGGGCTATCCGATCGGCTGTAAAGTAACTCTGCGTGGCGAACGCATGTGGGAGTTCTTTGAGCGCCTGATCACTATTGCTGTACCTCGTATCCGTGACTTCCGTGGCCTGTCCGCTAAGTCTTTCGACGGTCGTGGTAACTACAGCATGGGTGTCCGTGAGCAGATCATCTTCCCAGAAATCGACTACGATAAAGTCGACCGCGTTCGTGGTTTGGATATTACCATTACCACTACTGCGAAATCTGACGAAGAAGGCCGCGCTCTGCTGGCTGCCTTTGACTTCCCGTTCCGCAAGTAAGGTAGGGTTACTAAATGGCTAAGCAATCAATGAAAGCACGCGAAGTAAAACGCGTAGCTTTAGCTGATAAATACTTCGCGAAACGCGCTGAACTGAAAGCGATCATCTCTGATGTGAACGCTTCCGACGAAGATCGTTGGAACGCTGTTCTCAAGCTGCAGACTCTGCCGCGTGATTCCAGCCCGTCTCGTCAGCGTAACCGCTGCCGTCAAACAGGTCGTCCGCATGGTTTCCTGCGGAAGTTCGGGTTGAGCCGTATTAAGGTCCGTGAAGCCGCTATGCGCGGTGAAATCCCGGGTCTGAAAAAGGCTAGCTGGTAATTGTCACCAATTGAATCACGGGAGTAAAGACAGATGAGCATGCAAGATCCGATCGCGGATATGCTGACCCGTATCCGTAACGGTCAGGCCGCGAACAAAGCTGCGGTCACCATGCCTTCCTCCAAGCTGAAAGTGGCAATCGCCAACGTGCTGAAGGAAGAAGGTTTTATTGAAGATTTTAAAGTTGAAGGCGACACCAAGCCTGAACTGGAACTTACTCTGAAGTATTTCCAGGGCAAAGCTGTTGTAGAAAGCATTCAGCGTGTCAGCCGCCCAGGTCTGCGCATCTATAAACGTAAAGATGAGCTGCCGAAAGTTATGGCGGGTCTGGGTATCGCAGTTGTTTCTACCTCTAAAGGTGTTATGACTGATCGTGCAGCGCGCCAGGCTGGTCTTGGTGGCGAAATTATCTGCTACGTAGCCTAATCGGAGGAAAAAATGTCTCGTGTTGCTAAAGCACCGGTCGTTGTTCCTGCCGGCGTTGACGTAAAAATCAACGGTCAGGTTATTACGATCAAAGGTAAAAACGGCGAGCTGACCCGTACTCTCAACGATGCTGTTGAAGTTAAACATGCAGATAATACCCTGACCTTCGGTCCGCGTGATGGTTACGCAGACGGTTGGGCACAGGCTGGTACCGCGCGTGCCCTGCTGAACTCAATGGTTATCGGTGTTACCGAAGGCTTCACTAAGAAGCTGCAGCTGGTTGGTGTAGGTTACCGTGCAGCGGTTAAAGGCAATGTGATTAACCTGTCTCTGGGTTTCTCTCATCCTGTTGACCATCAGCTGCCTGCGGGTATCACTGCTGAATGTCCGACTCAGACTGAAATCGTGCTGAAAGGCGCTGATAAGCAGGTGATCGGCCAGGTTGCAGCGGATCTGCGCGCCTACCGTCGTCCTGAGCCTTACAAAGGCAAGGGTGTTCGTTACGCCGACGAAGTCGTGCGTACCAAAGAGGCTAAGAAGAAGTAAGGTAACACTATGGATAAGAAATCTGCTCGTATCCGTCGTGCGACCCGCGCACGCCGCAAGCTCCAGGAGCTGGGCGCAACTCGCCTGGTGGTACATCGTACCCCGCGTCACATTTACGCACAGGTAATTGCACCGAACGGTTCTGAAGTTCTGGTAGCTGCTTCTACTGTAGAAAAAGCTATCGCTGAACAACTGAAGTACACCGGTAACAAAGACGCGGCTGCAGCTGTGGGTAAAGCTGTCGCTGAACGCGCTCTGGAAAAAGGCATCAAAGATGTATCCTTTGACCGTTCCGGGTTCCAATATCATGGTCGTGTCCAGGCACTGGCAGATGCTGCCCGTGAAGCTGGCCTTCAGTTCTAAGGTAGAGGTGTAAGATGGCTCACATCGAAAAACAAGCTGGCGAACTGCAGGAAAAGCTGATCGCGGTAAACCGCGTATCTAAAACCGTTAAAGGTGGTCGTATTTTCTCCTTCACAGCTCTGACTGTAGTTGGCGATGGTAACGGTCGCGTTGGTTTTGGTTACGGTAAAGCGCGTGAAGTTCCAGCAGCGATCCAGAAAGCGATGGAAAAAGCCCGTCGCAATATGATTAACGTCGCGCTGAATAACGGCACTCTACAACACCCTGTTAAAGGTGTTCACACGGGTTCTCGCGTATTCATGCAGCCGGCTTCCGAAGGTACCGGTATCATCGCCGGTGGTGCAATGCGCGCCGTTCTGGAAGTCGCTGGGGTTCATAACGTTCTGGCTAAAGCATATGGTTCCACCAACCCGATCAACGTGGTTCGTGCAACTATTGATGGCCTGGAAAATATGAATTCTCCAGAAATGGTCGCTGCCAAGCGTGGTAAATCCGTTGAAGAAATTCTGGGGAAATAAACCATGGCAAAGACTATTAAAATTACTCAAACCCGCAGTGCAATCGGTCGTCTGCCGAAACACAAGGCAACGCTGCTTGGCTTGGGTCTGCGTCGTATTGGTCACACCGTAGAGCGCGAGGATACTCCTGCTATTCGCGGTATGATCAACGCGGTTTCCTTCATGGTTAAAGTTGAGGAGTAAGAGATGCGTTTAAATACTCTGTCTCCGGCCGAAGGCTCCAAAAAGGCGGGTAAACGCCTGGGGCGTGGTATCGGTTCTGGCCTCGGTAAAACCGGTGGTCGTGGTCACAAAGGTCAGAAGTCTCGTTCTGGCGGTGGCGTACGTCGCGGTTTCGAGGGTGGTCAGATGCCTCTGTACCGTCGTCTGCCGAAATTCGGCTTCACTTCTCGTAAAGCAGCGATTACAGCCGAAGTTCGTCTATCTGACCTGGCTAAAGTAGAAGGCGGTGTTGTAGACCTGAACACGCTGAAAGCGGCTAACATTATCGGTATCCAGATCGAGTTCGCGAAAGTGATCCTGGCTGGCGAAGTAACGACTCCGGTAACTGTTCGTGGCCTGCGTGTTACTAAAGGCGCTCGTGCTGCTATCGAAGCTGCTGGCGGTAAAATCGAGGAATAAGTAGCAGATGGCTAAACAACCGGGATTAGATTTTCAAAGTGCCAAAGGTGGCTTAGGCGAGCTGAAACGCAGACTGCTGTTTGTTATCGGTGCGCTGATTGTGTTCCGTATTGGCTCTTTTATTCCGATCCCTGGTATTGATGCCGCTGTACTTGCCAAACTGCTTGAGCAACAGCGAGGCACCATCATTGAGATGTTTAACATGTTCTCTGGTGGTGCTCTCAGCCGTGCTTCTATCTTTGCTCTGGGGATCATGCCGTATATTTCGGCGTCGATCATTATCCAGCTGCTGACGGTGGTTCACCCAACGTTGGCAGAAATTAAGAAAGAAGGGGAGTCTGGTCGTCGTAAGATCAGCCAGTACACCCGTTACGGTACTCTGGTGCTGGCAATATTCCAGTCGATCGGTATTGCTACCGGTCTGCCGAATATGCCTGGTATGCAAGGCCTGGTGATTAACCCGGGCTTTGCATTCTACTTCACCGCTGTTGTAAGTCTGGTCACAGGAACGATGTTCCTGATGTGGTTGGGCGAACAGATCACTGAACGAGGTATCGGCAACGGTATTTCAATCATTATCTTCGCCGGTATTGTCGCGGGACTCCCGCCAGCCATTGCCCATACTATCGAGCAAGCGCGTCAAGGTGACCTGCACTTCCTCGTGTTGCTGTTGGTTGCAGTATTAGTATTTGCAGTGACGTTCTTTGTTGTGTTTGTTGAGCGTGGTCAACGCCGCATTGTGGTAAACTACGCGAAACGTCAGCAAGGTCGTCGTGTCTATGCTGCACAGAGCACACATTTACCGCTGAAAGTGAATATGGCGGGGGTAATCCCGGCAATCTTCGCTTCCAGTATTATTCTGTTCCCGGCGACCATCGCGTCATGGTTCGGGGGCGGTACTGGTTGGAACTGGCTGACAACAATTTCGCTGTATTTGCAGCCTGGGCAACCGCTTTATGTGTTACTCTATGCGTCTGCAATCATCTTCTTCTGTTTCTTCTACACGGCGTTGGTTTTCAACCCGCGTGAAACAGCAGATAACCTGAAGAAGTCCGGTGCATTTGTACCAGGAATTCGTCCGGGAGAGCAAACGGCGAAGTATATCGATAAAGTAATGACCCGCCTGACCTTGGTTGGTGCGCTGTATATTACCTTTATCTGCCTGATCCCGGAGTTCATGCGTGATGCAATGAAAGTACCGTTCTACTTCGGTGGGACCTCACTGCTTATCGTTGTTGTCGTGATTATGGACTTTATGGCTCAAGTGCAAACTCTGATGATGTCCAGTCAGTATGAGTCTGCATTGAAGAAGGCGAACCTGAAAGGCTACGGCCGATAATTGGTCGCCCGAGAAGTTACGGAGAGTAAAAATGAAAGTTCGTGCTTCCGTCAAGAAATTATGCCGTAACTGCAAAATCGTTAAGCGTGATGGTGTCATCCGTGTGATTTGCAGTGCCGAGCCGAAGCATAAACAGCGCCAAGGCTGATTTTTTCGCATATTTTTCTTGCAAAGTTGGGTTGAGCTGGCTAGATTAGCCAGCCAATCTTTTGTATGTCTGTGCGTTTCCATTTGAGTATCCTGAAAACGGGCTTTTCAGCATGGAACGTACATATTAAATAGTAGGAGTGCATAGTGGCCCGTATAGCAGGCATTAACATTCCTGATCATAAGCATGCCGTAATCGCATTAACTTCGATTTATGGCGTCGGCAAGACCCGTTCTAAAGCCATCCTGGCTGCAGCGGGTATCGCTGAAGATGTTAAGATCAGTGAGCTGTCTGAAGGACAAATCGACACGCTGCGTGACGAAGTTGCCAAATTTGTCGTTGAAGGTGATCTGCGCCGTGAAATCAGCATGAGCATCAAGCGCCTGATGGATCTTGGTTGCTATCGCGGTTTGCGTCATCGTCGTGGTCTCCCGGTTCGCGGTCAGCGTACCAAGACCAACGCACGTACCCGTAAGGGTCCGCGCAAACCGATCAAGAAATAATCGGGGTGATTGAATAATGGCAAAGGCACCAATTCGTGCACGTAAACGTGTAAGAAAACAAGTCTCTGACGGCGTGGCTCATATCCATGCTTCTTTCAACAACACCATCGTGACTATCACTGATCGTCAGGGTAACGCGTTGGGTTGGGCAACAGCCGGTGGTTCCGGTTTCCGTGGTTCTCGCAAATCCACTCCGTTTGCAGCTCAGGTTGCAGCAGAGCGTTGCGCTGACGCCGTGAAAGAATACGGCATCAAGAATCTGGAAGTTATGGTTAAAGGTCCGGGTCCAGGCCGCGAATCTACTATTCGTGCTCTGAACGCCGCAGGTTTCCGCATCACTAACATTACTGATGTGACTCCGATCCCTCATAACGGTTGTCGTCCGCCGAAAAAACGTCGCGTATAACGCCTCGTTTTCCAGGTTTGTTGGAGAAAGAAAATGGCAAGATATTTGGGTCCTAAGCTCAAGCTGAGCCGTCGTGAGGGCACCGACTTATTCCTTAAGTCTGGCGTTCGCGCGATCGATACCAAGTGTAAAATTGAACAAGCTCCTGGCCAGCACGGTGCGCGTAAACCGCGTCTGTCTGACTATGGTGTGCAGTTGCGTGAAAAGCAAAAAGTTCGCCGTATCTATGGTGTGCTGGAGCGTCAGTTCCGTAACTACTACAAAGAAGCAGCACGTCTGAAAGGCAACACCGGTGAAAACCTGTTGGCTCTGCTGGAAGGTCGTCTGGACAACGTTGTATACCGTATGGGCTTCGGTGCCACTCGTGCAGAAGCACGTCAGCTGGTTAGCCATAAAGCAATTATGGTAAACGGTCGTGTTGTTAACATCGCTTCTTATCAGGTTAGTCCGAATGACGTTGTAAGCATTCGTGAGAAAGCGAAGAAGCAGTCTCGCGTGAAAGCCGCTCTGGAGCTGGCTGAGCAGCGTGAAAAGCCAACTTGGCTGGAAGTTGATGCTGGCAAGATGGAAGGTACGTTTAAGCGTAAGCCGGAGCGTTCTGATCTGTCTGCGGACATTAACGAACACCTGATCGTCGAGCTTTACTCCAAGTAAAGCTTAGTACCAAAGAGAGGACACAATGCAGGGTTCTGTGACAGAGTTTCTAAAACCGCGCCTGGTTGATATCGAGCAAGTGAGTTCGACGCACGCCAAGGTGACCCTTGAGCCTTTAGAGCGTGGCTTTGGCCATACTCTGGGTAACGCACTGCGCCGTATTCTGCTCTCATCGATGCCGGGTTGCGCGGTGACCGAGGTTGAGATTGATGGTGTACTACATGAGTACAGCACCAAAGAAGGCGTTCAGGAAGATATCCTGGAAATCCTGCTCAACCTGAAAGGGCTGGCGGTGAGAGTTCAGGGCAAAGATGAAGTTATTCTTACCTTGAATAAATCTGGCATTGGCCCTGTGACTGCAGCCGATATCACCCACGACGGTGATGTCGAAATCGTCAAGCCGCAGCACGTGATCTGCCACCTGACCGATGAGAACGCGTCTATTAGCATGCGTATCAAAGTTCAGCGCGGTCGTGGTTATGTGCCGGCTTCTACCCGAATTCATTCGGAAGAAGATGAGCGCCCAATCGGCCGTCTGCTGGTCGACGCATGCTACAGCCCTGTGGAGCGTATTGCCTACAATGTTGAAGCAGCGCGTGTAGAACAGCGTACCGACCTGGACAAGCTGGTCATCGAAATGGAAACCAACGGCACAATCGATCCTGAAGAGGCGATTCGTCGTGCGGCAACCATTCTGGCTGAACAACTGGAAGCTTTCGTTGACTTACGTGATGTACGTCAGCCTGAAGTGAAAGAAGAGAAACCAGAGTTCGATCCGATCCTGCTGCGCCCTGTTGACGATCTGGAATTGACTGTCCGCTCTGCTAACTGCCTTAAAGCAGAAGCTATCCACTATATCGGTGATCTGGTACAGCGTACCGAGGTTGAGCTCCTTAAAACGCCTAACCTTGGTAAAAAATCTCTTACTGAGATTAAAGACGTGCTGGCTTCCCGTGGACTGTCTCTGGGCATGCGCTTGGAAAACTGGCCACCGGCAAGCATCGCTGACGAGTAACCGGATCACAGGTTAAGGTTTTACTGAGAAGGATAAGGTCATGCGCCATCGTAAGAGTGGTCGTCAACTGAACCGCAACAGCAGCCATCGCCAGGCTATGTTCCGCAATATGGCAGGTTCACTGGTTCGTCATGAAATCATCAAGACGACTCTGCCTAAAGCGAAAGAGCTGCGCCGCGTAGTTGAGCCGCTGATTACTCTTGCCAAGACTGATAGCGTTGCTAATCGTCGTCTGGCATTCGCCCGTACTCGTGATAACGAGATCGTGGCAAAACTGTTTAACGAACTGGGCCCGCGTTTCGCGAGCCGTGCCGGTGGTTACACTCGTATTCTGAAGTGTGGCTTCCGTGCAGGCGACAACGCGCCGATGGCTTACATCGAGCTGGTTGATCGTTCAGAGAAAGCAGAAGCTGCTGCAGAGTAATCTGAAGCAACGTAAAAAAACCCGCCCCGGCGGGTTTTTTTATACCCGTAGTATCCCCACTTATCTACAATAGCTGTACTCTTTTT